>NZ_JBHXUW010000013.1:95792-137723 GCF_042672475.1 Streptomyces sp. NPDC127177 | reverse complement strand
AACGAGTACAAGAAGGCCGACAGCGACCACCTGCTGGAGACCACCGGCCGTGAGCTGCGCAAGCTCATGAGCTGGGTCAACGACGACGACGCGTAGGACGTGTTCCGAAAGCCCCGCCTGCCCCGCGGGCGGACGGCGCCGCTTTCGAAGCACGCCCCGGCCGTCTCCGGCCGCCGGACGTCCGGCCCCGCGCTTTTGGGGCCGGAGTCCGTCCGGTTGCTCAGGCGATCTCGATGAGCAGATCGCCGGCCTCGACCTGCTGGACCCGGCCGATCGCGAGGCGTCGCACCACCCCGGCGGCCTGTGCGGTGATCGAGGCCTCCATCTTCATCGCCTCGATGGTGGCCACGGTCTGACCGGCCGTCACCGATGCGCCCTCCTCGACCTGGAGGGTGACGACCCCGGCGAACGGCGCCGCGACATGGCCCTCGTCGGCGCGGTCCGCCTTCTCGGCGGCCTTGACCTCCGTGGCGACGGACTTGTCCCGCACCGACACCGGCCTCAACTGCCCGTTGAGGGTGGCCAGTACGCTGCGGAACCCGCGCTCGTCCGCCTCCGAGATGGCCTCCAGTTCGATGAGCAGGGTGACCCCGGGATCGAGCGTGACGGTGTGTTCGGTCTCCGTCTCCAGCCCGTACAGGAAGTCCTGGGTGGGCAGGACCGAGGTGTCGCCGTACGCCTCGCGGTGGGCCTCGAACTCCTTGGTCGGACCGGGGAAGAGCAGTCGGTTCAGGGTCGCCCGGGGCGACTTCTCCAGCCCTTCGCGGTCCTCGTCCGACAACTGCGGTGTCCGCGCCTTCTCCGGGCGGCCCTTCAGCGCACGGGTGCGGAACGGCTCGGGCCAGCCGCCCGGCGGGTCGCCCAGCTCACCGCGCAGGAAGCCGATCACGGAGTCCGGAACGTCGAACCTGCCCGGATCGGCCTCGAAGTCCGCCGCCCCGACCCCCGCGCCCACCAGGTGCAGCGCCAGGTCGCCGACCACCTTGGACGAGGGAGTCACCTTCACCAGCCGGCCGAGCATCCGGTCGGCTGCCGCGTAGCAGTCCTCGATGAGCTCGAAGCGGTCGCCCAGACCGAGCGCGATGGCCTGCTGTCGCAGGTTGGACAGCTGCCCGCCGGGGATCTCGTGGTGGTAGATCCGGCCGGTCGGCGAGGCGAGCCCCGACTCGAACGGGGCGTAGACCTTGCGGGTCGCCTCCCAGTACGGCTCCAGATCTCCGACTGCCTGGAGGGAGAGGCCCGTCGCACGGTCGGTGTGGTCGGTGGCGGCCACCAGCGCGGAGAGCGGGGGCTGGCTGGTCGTACCGGCCATGGAGGCGACCGCCGCGTCCACCGCGTCCACGCCCGCGTCGATGGCGGCGATCAGCGTGCCCAGCTGCCCGCCGGCGGTGTCGTGGGTGTGCAGGTGGACGGGCAGGTCGAACCGCTCGCGCAACGCGGTGACCAGGGTGCGCGCGGCGGGCGGGCGAAGCAGCCCGGCCATGTCCTTGATGGCGAGGACATGGGCTCCGGCGTCCACGATCTGTTCGGCCAGCCGCAGGTAGTAGTCCAGCGTGTACAGCCTCTCTCCGGGGTCGGAGAGGTCGGCGGTGTAGCAGAGTGCCACTTCGGCGACCGAGGTGCCCGTCGCGCGCACGGCGTCGATCGCCGGGCGCATCTGGGACACGTCGTTGAGGGCGTCGAAGATCCGGAAGATGTCCATCCCGGCGCTCGCGGCCTCGGCGACGAACGCCTCGGTGACCTCGGTCGGGTAGGGCGTGTAGCCGACGGTGTTACGGCCGCGCAGCAGCATCTGCGTGCAGATGTTGGGGACCGCCTCGCGGAGCTTCACCAGGCGCTCCCACGGGTCCTCGGCCAGGAAGCGCAGTGCCACGTCGTAGGTGGCGCCTCCCCAGCACTCCAGGCTCAGCAGCTCCGGAGTGGTCCGGGCGACATGCGGCGCGACGGTCAGCAGGTCACGGGTCCGTACCCGGGTCGCCAGCAGCGACTGGTGGGCGTCACGGAACGTCGTGTCGGTGACCGCGACGGCCGACTGGGCGCGCAGCTCCGCGGCGAAGGCCTCCGGACCGAGGGCCGCGAGACGCTGTCGCGAACCGGCCGGCGGTGTTCCGGTCGGAAGCGCGGGCAGCTTGTCCGCCGGATCGATGACGGCGGGGCGGGAACCGTAGGGCCGGTTGACGGTGGTCTCGGCGAGGTAGCCGAGCATCCGGCTGCCCCGGTCGGCGGACGGGCGGGCCCGGATCAGCTCCGGGTGCTCCTCGATGAAACTCGTCGTGATGTGTCCCGCCCGGAAGTCGGGCTGGTCCAGCACGGCGCCCAGGAAGGGCAGGTTGGTCGCCACGCCGCGGATGCGGAACTCCGCGATGGCCCGGCGGGCCCGGCGGGCCGCGTTGGTGAAGTCGTGTCCGTGGCAGGTGAGCTTGACGAGCATCGAGTCGAAGTGGGCGGACACCTCCGCGCCGGTGTGGACGGTGCCGCCGTCCAGCCGGACGCCGGGTCCGCCGGGGGAGCGGTAGGCGGAGATGGTGCCGGTGTCCGGCCGGAAGCCGTTGGCCGGGTCCTCCGTGGTGATGCGGCACTGCATGGCGGTGCCGTTGAGCGTGATGTCGTCCTGGGAGAGGTGCAGTTCGGGCAGGGTCATGCCCGCGGCGATGCGCAGCTGCGCGATCACCAGGTCGCGGCCTGTGACCTGTTCGGTCACGGTGTGCTCGACCTGGATGCGCGGGTTCATCTCGATGAAGACGTGGTTGCCGCGCTCGTCGACGAGGAACTCGACGGTGCCCGCGTTCACATAGCCGATGTGGCGTGCGAAGGCGACGGCGTCGGCGCAGATCCGCTCCCGCAGGGCCGGTTCGAGGTTCGGGGCGGGCGCGATCTCGACGACCTTCTGGTGGCGGCGCTGCAACGAACAGTCCCGCTCGTACAGGTGCACGACGTTGCCGTCGGCGTCGGCGAGGATCTGCACCTCGATGTGGCGGGGGTTGATCACCGCCTGCTCCAGGAAGACGGTGGCGTCACCGAACGCGGACCGGGCCTCGCGCATCGCCGCGTCGATCGCCTCGCGCAGCTCACCCGGCTCGGCGACCCGCCGCATACCGCGGCCGCCGCCACCCGCGACGGCCTTGACGAAGACCGGGAAGCCGATGTCCTCGGACGCGGCGACGAGAGCGTCGACGTCCTCCGAGGGGGCGGAGGACTTCAGCACCGGTACGCCGGCATCGCGGGCGGCCGCGACCGCACGGGACTTGTTCCCGGTCAGGTTCAGCACCTCTGCCGGCGGTCCTACGAAGGTGATGCCGGCCGCGGAGCACGCGGCCGCCAGGTCCGGGTTCTCCGAGAGGAAGCCGTAGCCCGGGTAGATCGCGTCCGCGCCCGCCTTCCGGGCGGCCTCGACGACCTCGTCGACCGAGAGATAGGCCCGCACGGGGTGACCGGGCTCCCCGATCCGGTAGGCCTCGTCGGCCTTGGCCCGGTGCAGTGAGTTGCGGTCCTCGTGGGGATACACGGCCACTGTGGAGATTCCGAGCTCGAACGCCGCGCGAAACGCGCGGATCGCGATCTCCCCACGGTTGGCGACCAATACCTTGTCGAACATCAAACTCCCCAGTCGTGTCACGAGCGCGTGGCGTCAGGACGGGCGATGTCGCACGGATACGCCGGTCGGCGTCCCGTGGTCACTCGGCGGTGGCGCAGTGCTCCGTGGCTTCCGGGGCCCGAAGCGTTCGACACCGTACCGGAGACCTACCCAGAGATCCCGGACACACGAGATGGTCTGCGTCACGTACGGAGCACCCGGGGATATCCCGGTTCATGGCG
The DNA here is from genome assembly GCF_042672475.1 of Streptomyces sp. NPDC127177. Classification (NCBI taxonomy): domain Bacteria; kingdom Bacillati; phylum Actinomycetota; class Actinomycetes; order Kitasatosporales; family Streptomycetaceae; genus Streptomyces; species Streptomyces sp. NPDC127177. Next base: position 133,907 of record NZ_JBHXUW010000013.1, on the reverse strand, counting down.
GTTCATCGCCGATCGGCCCCCGCCGGCACACCAACGCGGAGTGGTGCCGTTGTACGTGTGCGCGCCCGGCGGCCGGGACACATCGTGTGCCGACTTCGCCGGGCCGTGGAGCGTGTAGCGCCTGAATGGGGCGTCGCCCGCGCCGGCCACGTCGTGGGACGCGGCATCGGACCACTCGGTGATCACGATCGCGCGTGCCCCGTCGGACGTCAGGTGGACATGCGCCGCGAGCAGACCCGGCGCCGGCCCCACAACGCTCTCCGCGTCGACGGCCGCCACGGTGGTGACCACGAAGACCCCGGCCGGGCGCACCGCGTCGTGAACGACACTGCGGTGCAGGCGGGTCCGGTCGAGCCCCGGGCGTTCGATGCCCGGAACGAGGGTGTCGACCCGGCCGACCGAGTCGGCGCGATGCGCGCGGGCCCACGCCAGATGCTCTTCATCGCTGGTCCACTGGGCGTAGAAGAGCAGGCCCGTGCCGTCCGTGGAGAGGAAGACGTGTTGGGCCAGGCGTCCGGGCGGCGTTTCGGCAGCCGCCCATTCCTCGGTCACCGCGGCGGCGGCGGCGCGCGAACGCTCGGAGGTACCCGTGAGCCACTCACTCAGCAGGGCGGTACGGGCGGTGGGCTGCACGAGGTCGATGAAGCGTGTCATGACGCTCACCCTTCTGGCTCAACTGCGCTTGAGGTCAAGGGGGCCGCGCGGGACGGGGACCGTTGTCGCGACCGGCGCCCCCTTTCGGGCTCCGGGGAGCGAGCCCTCGCGTACCGCCCCGCCGCCCTCACCCCGGTCCGCCGGCAGCCTTCGCGGCGAGGTAGCGGGCGGGGAACTCACCGCCGCCGTGCACCGCGAGATCCGCCCCGTTGACGTACCCGGACAGTCCGCTCGCCAGGAACAGACAGGCCCGCGCGACATCGTCGGGTACCGCCATCCGCCGCATCGGGACGACCCCCGCCACCGCCGTCCCGCCGTCCGCGCCGTAGACCGACGCCGCGCTCGCGGTGCGGATCAGCCCCGTGGTGATGTGGTTGACGCGGACCGCGGGTGCCCACTCCAGGGCCAGCGCCTTCGTCAGGGCCAGCAGTCCAGCCTTGGCGGCCGTGTAGGCGGCGGTGCCTGGCTGCGGGTCATGGGCGGAGACACTGCCGATGTTGACGATCGAGCCACCGCCCTCCCGGGCGCGCATGGCGCGGTGGGCCGCCTGTGCCACATAGAACGGCGCGAGCAGATTGAGCGCGACGACCCTCTCGACGAAGCGTGGCGAGACGGTGGCCGCGTCGGCGTCCGGCGAGCCGCCCGCGTTGTTGACGAGTACGTCGAGCCGGCCGAAGCGCTCCACCGTGGCGTCCACCAACGCGGCCGCCGCCGCGGGATCCCGCACATCGGCGGGGACGAAGACCGCCTCCCGGCCCGCGGCCGCCGGCGCGGCGTCCGGGGCGGTGCGCCCGCAGACCACCACGTCCGCCCCGGCGCCGAGGAACGCCACGGCGATGGCGGCACCGATGCCCCTGGTGCCGCCGGTGACCAGCACCACGCGCCCCGAGAAGTCCAACGGGCTGTCGGTGTCCATGTGTTGTACGCCCCTTCGCCGGCTCTCGGAAACCGTTCATCGCACGGTCAGGCCGAGCCCGGCGGCGAGCCGGGCCCGGTGGTGCGCGGGCGGCCCGAACAACTCGCCCGCCCCGTGCGCCCGCTTGAAGTAGCGGTGCGCGTCGTGCTCCCAGGTGATCCCGATCCCGCCGTGCAGCTGGATCATCTCCCCGGCCACCGCCGAGAACGCCTCGGAGCAGACGGACTTGGCGACGGCCGCGGCCCGGGGGAGCGCGTCCGGGTCCTCGTCGGCCGCGAACGCGGCCCCGAGCGCCGCCGAACGCGCCGACTCCACCAGCACGTAGGCGTCCGCCAGCCGGTGCTTGACGGCCTGGAACGAGCCGATGGGCCGCCCGAACTGCACCCGGTCCCGGGCATGGGCGACGGTGATCTCCAGGCAGCGGCCGGCCGCGCCCGCCTGTTCGGCGGCGAGAGCCGTGCACGCCAGATCCCGTACGCGCTCCAGGCTCCGCGCGCCGTCGCCCTCCTCGCCCAGGAGACGGGCCTCGGCGGCCTCCAGCACCCAACGGGCCTGCGCCCGCGTGGTGTCCATGGTCACGACGGGTTCCCTGCGCACCCCGGCGGCGCCGGGCGCCACCTCGAAGAGCGACGGTCCGGCGGCCGTGCGGGCGGCGACGAGCAGAACGCCGATGTCCGGCCAGTCCAGTACGTGTTCCTTGACGCCGGTGATCAGCCAGCCGCCACCGGGGCCGGGCACGGCCCAGGCACGGACCGCCGCCACGTCCCAGGACCCCTGCTCGGCCCAGGCCAGTGCGCCCACCGAGCTGCCGTCGGCGAGTCCCGGCAACAGCCGCCCGCAGGCCGCCTCGTCACCGCAGGACAGCAACGCCCCCACCGTGAGCACCGCCGACCCCAGGCACGGCAGCGGGCTCAGGCTCCGTCCCAGCTCCTCCATCAGCACATGGACATCCCGTGCGCCGCCGCCCGCCCCGCCGTACTCTTCGGGTACGGCGAGGGCGGCTGCCCCGATCTGTCGGGTCAGCGGGCCCCAGGCGTCCGCGGACCGATGCCGTTCCAGCGACGACCGCACGGCCGAACGCAGCTCTTCCTGCTCCTCGGTCAGCCTCATCCGGGCCGCTCCCCTCGGTGTGCGCTCAGCCGGCCAGGACCCGGGCCCGGCACGCGGCCGGGGTTCCCCACGCGTCGCGCAGCGGGCGCGCCTTGCGGATCCACAGGGACAGGTCGAGCTCATCGGTGTAGCCCACCGCGCCGTGCAGTTGGAGGGCGGTGCGCGCCGCCCCGTACGCGGCCTCGCCCGCCGTGACCTTGGCCGCGGCGATGTCGCTGCCCGCCGCCTCGTCACCGGCGGCGAGCGCCAGCGCGGCGCCGTGCACCAGCGGTTCGGCGAACTCCAGTGCCAGCAGGGTGTCCGCCAGCCGGTGCTTGACCGCCTGGAACGAGCCGATCGCCCCCCCGAACTGGGTGCGCTGCCCGACGTGGGCGACCGTACGGGCGAGCAGGGTCCGGCCGACGCCGAGCGACTGGGCCGCCGTGGCCAGCGCGGCCACATCGGCCGCGTACCCGGCGGCGGCCGTCACCGAGGCGCCGCGCGCGAGGACTGTGCCGTCCGACGGCCGCGACAGCCGCCGCGCCGGATCGGCCGACGGCTGGACGGGGCCCGCCCCGGCGGCGATGCGCAGGATGTCCCCGTCCACCACGAACACCGGATCGGCCATGTCGGCATCGAGCGCGTACGGGCCGAGCGAGGTCAGGCAGAGGGAGGCGGCCGACTTGCCCGATGCGATGCCGGGCAGCCGCTCGGCGGCGACGCGCTCGTCGCCGAGGCGGTCCAGCAGGGCCGCCGCCGCGACCGTCTCGACGAGCGGCCCGGGCACGGCGTGCCTGCCCAGTACCTCGAAGGAGAGGGCGAGTTCGAGGGGCAGCGGCCCGAGTCCCTCGTGCCTCTCCGGTACCGCGAGCCCGAACACCCCGGCCTTGGCGAGCCGGGCCCAGACGGTCAGTCCCGGGCCGTGGTCGCCGCCGGCCCAGGACCGGATCGCGGCCGGGACATCGCAGGAGGTGAGCAGGCCGTCCAGTGAGCGGGTGAACTCGCGCTGTTCGGCGTCGGGGAAGAAGCGCATCACCGGCGTCCCTTCGGCAGTCCGAGCAGCCGCTCGGCGATGATGTCGCGCTGGATCTCGTTGGTGCCCGCGTAGACGGGCCCGGCCAGGGCGAAGGTGTAGCCCTCCGCCCAGCCGCCGCCGGCGGGGGAGTCGCCGGCGTGGTCGGCGAGTTCGCCGCACGGGCCGAGCAGATCGAGCGCCGTCTCGTGCAGGGCGATGTCCAGCTCCGACCAGTAGACCTTGTTGAGGCTGGAGGCCGCCCCGGCGGGTCCGCCCTCGTCGTGCAGGATCCGGGAGGCGCCCGCGTAGGAGTACAGCCGGTAGGCGCGGGCGCCGGTCACCGCGTCGGCGACCCGGTCGCGCAGCGCCGTGTCCGCCGGGTCACCGTGTTCACGCCACAGAGCGGCCAGCCGGTCGGCGGCGGCGGTGAACCGGCCCGGACTGCGCAGGGTGAGTCCGCGCTCGTTGCCCGTCGTGCTCATCGCGACCCGCCAGCCCTGTCCGGGCTCGCCGATGACGTCCTCGTCCGGGACGAACACCTCGTCCAGGAAGAGTTCGGCGAAGGCGGGCTTCCCGTCGAGCCGTCCGACGGGCCGTACGGTGACCCCGTCCGCGTCCAGCGGGAACATCAGATACGTCAGGCCCCGGTGCGGCCGGTCCGCGTCCGGATCGCTGCGGAACAGGCCGAAGGCCCGGTCGGCGAAGGCGGCCCGGGAGGACCAGGTCTTCTGGCCGTTGAGAAGCCAGCCGCCCTCGGTCCGCACGGCCACCGACTTCAGCGAGGCAAGGTCGGAACCGGCCTCCGGCTCCGACCAGGCCTGCGCCCAGATGACCTCGCCGCTCGCCATCGCGGGCAGGATCCGGGCTCGCTGCCCGGCCGTGCCGTGCTCGAAGAGGGTGGGGGCCAGCAGACTGATGCCGTTCTGGCTGACCCGGCCGGGCGCCCCGGCGGCGTAGTACTCCTCCTCGAAGACCAGCCAGCGCAGCAGGGAGACGCCGCGCCCGCCGAACTCCTCGGGCCAGGACACCACCGACCAGCGGTCGGCGGCGAGGGTGGCCTCCCACTCGCGGTGGGCGGCGAACCCCGCGGCGGTCTCCAGGGACGGCAGTGCGGTGGCCGGGACGTGGGCGGCCAGCCATTCGCGCGCCTCGGTACGGAACGCCTCGTCGGCCGCGTCGAAGTCGAGGTCCATCAGGCGCCGGCCTCCTTCATGGCCTGGATGTCCATGCCGCCGAGCGGGTCGGACGCGGTCTCGGCGTTGTGCGCGTGCGCCAGGTGGTGCAGGCCGAACACCGAGTCCATGCCGGTGTGCAGCCCTTGCAGGTCCTCGGCCTGGTTGACGGCGCGCTTCGTCAGGGCGAGGCCCAGGCGCGGCATCTCGGCGATGCGCAGCGCCAGTTCGCGCGTGCGCTCGGGCAGTTCCACCCGGGGCACGACCCGGTTGACCATGCCGACCTCGTAGGCGCGCCGTGCGCTCATCCGGTCGCCCGTGTAGAGGAACTCCTTGGCGATCCGTGGGGGCATCACCCAGGGGTGCGCGAAGTACTCGACGCCGGGGATGCCCATGCGGACCACCGGATCGGCGAAGAACGCGTCCTCCGAGGCGACGATCAGGTCGCACACCCAGGCGAGCATCAGCCCGCCGGCCACGCACGCGCCCTGCACGGAAGCGATAACCGGCTTGGGCAGCTCCCGCCACCGGCGGCACATCCCGAGATACACCTCGGACTCGCGGGCGAAGCGGCTCTCCGCCCCCTTCTTGTCCGAGTGGTCCCACCAGAGCCCCGCCCGGCGGTCGAACGGCAGATGGGCGTCCCGCTCCGGGGTGCCGATGTCGTGGCCGGCGGAGAAGTGCTCGCCGGCGCCGGCCAGCACCACGGCCTTCACCCCGCTGTCGTCCGCCGCGCGGTAGAACGCGCTGTCCAGGGCGTACGTCATCGCCGAGTTCTGCGCGTTGCGGTAGTCGGGCCGGTTCATGGTGACCGTCGCGACCGGGCCGCTCTTCTCGTAGCGCACCGGTTCGTCGTGGGCAGCGGGCATCGGCCACTCCTTCCCTAACAAGTGTTTGGTAGATTAACGTACCCCCATGAGCAGCGTCGAGGAGTTCCGCGCCGAGATCCGGGGCTGGCTGGCCGCCAACCTCACCGGTTCCTTCGCGGGTCTGCGCGGCCGGGGCGGCCCGGGGCGCGAGCACGAGGCCTTCGCCGAACGGCTCGGCTGGGAGCGGCACATGGCGGCCGATGGCTGGACGTGCGTGGGCTGGCCCGAGGAGCACGGAGGGCGCGGCGCCACCCTCGAACAGCAGGTCGCCTTCCACGAGGAGTACGCCCTCGCCGACGCCCCCGCGCGCGTCAACCACATCGGGGAACAACTGCTCGGCCCGACGCTGCTGGCCTTCGGCACGCCCGTGCAGCGGGCCAGGTTCCTGCCGCCGATCGTGGCCGTCGAGGAGCTGTGGTGCCAGGGCTACAGCGAGCCCGACGCCGGGTCCGACCTGGCCGGCGTGCGGACCAGGGCCGAGCGCGACGGCGAGGAGTGGGTGGTCACCGGGCAGAAGACCTGGACCTCACTCGCCCACGAGTCGCAGTGGTGCTTCGTGATCGCCCGCACCGAGCCCGGCGCCTCCCGCCACCGGGGCCTGTCCTATCTTCTGGTGCCGCTGGACGGGGCCGGCGTGGAGATCCGCCCCATCACCCAGCTGACCGGCACCTGCGAGTTCAACGAGGTCTTCTTCGACGGGGCCCGCACCCGCGCCGAGCACATCGTCGGTGGACCGGGCGACGGCTGGCGCGTGGCGATGGCCACCCTGGGTTTCGAACGCGGCGTCTCCACCCTCGGCCAGCAGGTCGGCTTCCGGCGCGAACTGGAGTCCCTCATCGCCCTGGCCCGGCGCAACGGCGCCGCCGACGACCCGCTGATCCGGGACCGGCTCGCCCGCGCCTGGACCGGTCTGGAGACCATCCGCTGCAACGCCCTGCGGATGCTCGACGGCGCCGCCGCCGGCGCACCCGGCCCCGAGGCGTCCATCGGCAAGATCTTCTGGGCCACCTGGCACCGGGAACTGGGTGAACTCGCCATGAGCGTCCTCGGCGCCGGCGGCATGACCGCGCCCGGCGAACCGTACAAACTCGACGACTGGCAGCGGCTGTTCCTCTTCTCCCGCGCAGACACCATCTACGCCGGGTCCAACGAGATCCAGCGCAACATCATCGCCGAGCGCGTCCTCGGCCTGCCCAAGGAGATCCGCCCGTGAGCACCCAGCCGGCCTACGTAGCAGGGCACTTCCTCCTCCGCGGGCGCACCGCGGTGATCACCGCGGCAGCCGGCTCCGGGATCGGCGGGGCGACGGCCCGCAGGTTCCTGGAGGAAGGTGCCCGGATCGTCATCGGTGACGCCCACGCACGCCGGCTGGGGGAGAGCGCCGCCGCACTCGCCGAGGAGTTCGGCGCGGAGAACGTGGCCGCACTGCCCTGCGACGTCACCGACCAGGAACAGGTCGACGCACTCTTCGCGTTCGCCGCCGCGAGCCACGGCGGTCTGGACATCATCGTCAACAACGCGGGCCTCGGCGGCACGTGCGACCTCCTCGACATGACCGACGAGGAGTGGTCGAAGGTCCTCGACGTCACCCTGACCGGCACCTTCCGCTGCACCCGAACCGCCCTGCGCCACCTCAAGGACGGCGACACCGGGGGCGTCGTCGTCAACAACGCATCCGTCGTCGGCTGGCGCGCCCAGCGCGGCCAGGCCCACTACGCCGCCGCGAAGGCCGGCGTCATGGCCCTGACCCGGTGCGCGGCCCTGGAGGCCGCCGACTTCGGCGTCCGGGTCAACGCCGTCGCGCCCAGCCTCGCCATGCACCCGCATCTGGTGAAGGTCACCACCCCCGACCTGCTGGCCGAGCTCACCGAACGCGAGGCCTTCGGCCGGTATGCGGAGCCCTGGGAGATCGCCAACGTGATCGTCTTCCTGGCCAGCGGCTATTCCTCGTACATGACGGGGGAGACCGTCTCCGTCAGCAGCCAGAGGGCGTGAGTGTCACCGCCGGTGCCGAGCGGGCGTTCCGCGGCGACCCGGACGTCCGGCTCGCCCACCGGTTCATCCGCGACACCGTCCGGCCCGCCGCCTCCTGCTACCGCCCCGATGGCACCCACAGCCCGGAGAGCGCCCGCCAGTACCTGTCCCATGACCCTCGAAGACATCACACCCGGACCTGACCGAGCGTCATTTCTCGTACGGAGGAGCAGTCATGACCGAGGCCTACATCGTCGAAGCGGTACGCACCCCGGTCGGCCGGCGCAAGGGCGGGCTCGCCGCCGTCCACCCCGCCGACCTCGGGGCCCACGTCCTCAAGGCGCTGGTCGAACGCACCGGCGTCGACCCCGCGGCCGTGGAGGACGTCGTCTTCGGCTGCCTTGACACGGTCGGCCCCCAGGCCGGCGACATCGCCCGTACGGCGTGGCTCGCCGCCGGCCTCCCCGAGGAGGTGCCGGGCACCACCGTCGACCGCCAGTGCGGCTCCTCCCAGCAAGCCGTCCACTTCGCCGCCCAGGGCGTGCTGTCCGGCACCCAGGACCTGGTCGTCGCGGGCGGCACCCAGAACATGTCGATGATCCCCATCGCCTTCGCCAGCCGTCAGGCCGCCGAACCGCTCGGGCTGACCGAGGGCCCGTACGCGGGCTCGGAGGGCTGGCGCGCCCGCTACGGTGACGCGCCCGTCAACCAGTTCCACGGCGCCGAACTCATCGCGGAGAAGTGGGACATCACCCGCGAGGACATGGAGGAGTTCGCCCTGCGCTCGCACCGGCGGGCCCTGCGCGCCATCGACGAGGGCCGCTTCGCCCGCGAAACCGTCTCCTACGGCGGTGTGACGGCGGACGAGGGGCCGCGCCGCGACACCTCGCTGGAGAAGATGGCCGGTCTCGCACCGGTGGTCGAGGGCGGCCGGCTGACCGCCGCGGTCTCCTCGCAGGTCTCCGACGGCGCCGCGGCCCTGCTCATCGCCTCCGAGCGGGCCGTCGCGGAACACGGCCTGACGCCCCGCGCCCGTATCCACCACCTCTCGGTGCGGGGCGAGGACCCGATCCGGATGCTCTCCGCGCCCATCCCGGCGACGGCGTACGCGCTGAAGAAGGCGGGTATGTCCATCGGGGACATCGACCTGGTGGAGATCAACGAGGCCTTCGCGCCGGTCGTACTGGCCTGGCTGAAGGAGACCGGGGCCGACCCGGACAGGGTCAACGTCAACGGCGGCGCCATCGCGCTCGGCCACCCGCTCGGCGCCACCGGTGCCAAGCTGATGACGACATTGCTGCACGAACTGGAGCGCACCGGCGGCCGCTACGGTCTCCAGACCATGTGCGAGGGCGGCGGCCAGGCCAACGTCACCGTCATCGAGCGCCTCTGAACGCCTCTGAACACCTTTTGAACACCTTTGGGCACCACTGAACGTCGCCGACCACCACTGAGCGGCTCAGAACGTCTCGGATCGGAACATCTGATGTCTGATCTTAGGTAGGGTCACCCCCAGGACGGCGAACCGAGGGGGACAAGATGGCTGCTGCGCAGCGGAGCGTCAGAGCGCTCACGCCCGACGCGTCGCCCGGGAGGAGCGCCTCCAGGCGGGCGACCACCACCGGCCAGATCAAGGACTTCATCCTGGCCGAGGGCCTGCGCCCCGGAGATCTGCTGCCCACCGAGACCGAGCTCTGCGAACGCCTGGGTGTCTCCCGCTCCAGCGTGCGGGAAGCGGTTCGTACCCTGTCGACGCTCGGCATCGTCGACGTGCGCCACGGTCACGGCACGTATGTGGGCGCCATGTCGCTCGACGCCCTCGTCGAGATGCTCGTCTTCCGCGGGGTGCTGAGTCCGGGTGACGACCTGCGCGCACTGCGCGACGTGGTCGAGATCCGCCAGGTGCTCGACCACGGCATGGCGGAGCGCATCGTGGCGAGCCTGGCGGGCACGTCCAACCCCGGTCTGCACGCGCTGGTGGACGAGATGGTCGCCGTGGCCGCCGAAGGACGGACCTTCCCGGAGCAGGACCGCGCGTTCCACACCGGACTGCTGGCGCGGCTGGACAACGCGCTGGTCGGGCAGCTGGTCAGCGCGTTCTGGGAGGTGCACACCGTGGTGGTACCCACCCTGGGGCTCTCCGTCGCGGCCGACATGGATCAGACGGCGCGAGCGCACGGGCTCATGCTCGACGCCGCCGAGGCGGGCGACGCCCGTGCCTTCCATGCTGCGGTCACCTCCCACTACGACCCGATCGGCAAGGCGCTCGGCGTCCCGCCGGACGCGGCACCGCGGCACCGCCCGACAGACATCAGCACTGGAGACCCGACACCATGAACTCAGAACGGCCCGTCGCTCTGGTGGGCGCGTACGCGGCGCTGCCCTCACTCCGTGCCGACCAGGAACACTTCTACGACGGGCTCGCCGACCGGGGACTCGCCGACGGGCTGGAGATCCCGTTCCGCGACGACCTCGGTGCGGACATCCGTTGGCTGGCCGCCCAGGTGCGTGGCCGTTTCACCCGCTCGGTGATCACCCTCATCCCCGGCACGATGGCGCGTGTGGGGGCCTCGGGCACCTTCGGACTCGCCTCCGGGGACCAGGACGGCCGACGGGCGGCGCTCGACTTCCTCGGTGCGGCTCGCATCGCCGCCGAGGAGCTGAACCAGCTCACGGGCGAGCAGTCGGTCTCCGCCATCCACATCCACACCGCGCCCTCGACGACGGCGGTGGCCGGGATGTTCGCCCGCTCTCTCGGTGAGATCGCGGCGAGCGCACCCGCCGCGGGTGCCTGGTCCACCCGGCTCGTCCTGGAGCACTGCGACGCGTACGCGCCGACCGTCCCGGGCGAGAAGCGGTTCCTTCCGCTGGAGGACGAGATCCCCCTCGCCCGCGAAGGAGGGATCGGCATCACCATCAACTGGGGCCGTTCGGCGATCGAGGCGCAGGACCCCGGCCGGCCGCTCGCCCAGATCGGCCGGCTCGCCGCCGAGGGGCTGTTGGAGGGCGTCATGTTCTCCGGCGCAGGCCCGACCGCGAACGGCTTCGGAGGACCGTGGGCGGACGCGCACCTGCCCCTCACCGAGGACGAGCCCACCTCCCTCATGGACGCCGAGGCGGTACGCCGTTGCCTGCGGGCGGCCGAAGGCGCGTTCTCCTATGCGGGGGCGAAGATCCAGGCTCCCGGCGATGCCACGGTCGATGAGAGGCTCACGGCGGTGGGCCACGTCATGCGGCTCCTCCCCTGAGGCACATCGTGCGGCTCCTGCCCTGAGGGCTGTCCACGGCACTCCCTCGCCCCTTGCCGAACCGCATCAACTGGCCGCGTCCGTGGCCTTTTCCGGGGTCAGGGAGTGGATGCGAGGTATGGGCGAGGGCAGCAGCCACAGCAACGAGAGCGCTCCGCCGACAGCAGCGACGAGGAGCGTGGCCCTCAGCCCGACGACGGTGGCCAGGAGGCCGCCGACGACGGCACCGACGGGGCGTATCCCGTAGTTGACCGTGCTGTACGCGCCGGCCACACGACTGCGCAGTCCGTCCGGGATCACGGTGGTCTGGAGGGCGTTGAGGTTGACGTCGAACAGCATCACACCGAAGCCGGACAGGAACTGGTACGCGGCCAGGGCCCCGGCGCCGAACCCGGCCGGGCCGTGCGCGAGGGCGGCGATGGCGATCGGCGCGGGAAAGAGGACCGCGCCCACGACGATGCTGCGCCCCACCCCGAAGCGTCGGGAGAGGCTCGGAGCGGCCAGGGCGCCGAGGAGCGAACCCGTCGCGCCGACGCCGAAGGCGAGACCGATGACTCCCGGGGACAGTCCGAGGTCCCGGCTGGCGAACAGCACGATCAGTCCGCTGCCCGCGATGAAGGTGAAGAAGTTGACGGTCGCCGCACAGCCGAGACCGGCGCGCAGCACCGGGTGGCGGACCACGAGCGCCAGCCCTTCCCTGGCACGCCGCACCATCGTGGTCGCCGTGGCATCGGCCGCGACCGGCGGTTCGTCGACCGGGACGCGGCGGATCAGGGCCGCCGATGCCAGGAAGGTCAGGGCATCGACGACGAGGGTCACGGGAGCGGTGAAGATCTGGATCAGCGCGCCACCGACGGCGGGACCGGCGACATACGACGCGGAGCGGCTCGCGCTGAGCCTGCTGTTCGCCTCCACGTAGGAGGCGCGCGGCACGAGGCCCACGAAGAACGGGGGATAGGCGGTGTTGAACAGCACTCCTGCCGCGCCCATGAGCAGGGCGACGACATAGAGCTGGCCGAGCGTCACCGCCTCCAGCAGGTAGGCCGCCGGAACGCTGAGCAGCGCCGCGGCGCGCACCAGATCGGCGAGGATCATCAGCCGGCGCTTGCCGGCCCGCTGGTCGACCCATGCGCCCAGGAACATCGCGAGCAGGTTCGGGGTCCAGATGAGGGCTGTCAGCCACGCCACCTGGTTGGCAGAGGCGTTCAGGGCGCCGAGGGCGATCAACGGCAGTGCCAGTTCGGTGATCCGGTCGCCGAACTGCGAGACGGTGTGGCCCGCCCAGAACCGTCGGAACCCCCGGTCCCGCCACAGCGATATCGCAGCGCTGGGCCCCGGTTTCACGGCGCCTGCCCGGGCTGCTCCTGGGCACTTTCCGGCAGAACGTAACGCAGCAGCTGGACGCCACGGCCGTCGGACGGCCGCTCGGTCTCCTCGCGTGTGACGTACGGGGCGAGGAGGCGCTCGATCCCGTCCTCGATGGCGGCGAGTTCCTCGGGGGAGACGACGACGCGGGTGCCTGCCAGCCCCGCCAGCCTCTGCCATTCCGGTTCGAGCGCGGGCTCCACCTCCGCCGCCCACCGGCTCGGCAGCTCCGCATGGTGCAGGAACATCTGCTGCGACAGGACGCGCGCGGCCGACCGGCCCTCCTCGTCAGCCGGATCCCGCGGCATCTCGAACCGGAAGCCGCGTGCCACCGCCTCCCACCGCCGCTGGCGACGGTCGGGGCCGGGTTCGCTGTCGCGAACCAGCCCGAAGCCGGCCAGATGACGCAGGTGCCAGCTGGTCACCGACGGCGTCGCCCCCACGTCGGGCGCGAGCTGCGTCGCGGTGGCGGGCCCGTGCCGACGCAGGTGGTCGAGGATCGCCAGCCGCACCGGGTGCGCCAACGCCCGCATCGCTTGCGGATCACTGATCTCGATATCGCCCAGGCGATTGCTGGAGTCCATGGTGTGAGAGTCTCCTCTCACAATATGTGAGAGTCAACTCTCACATCGGCACGGTGAGTAAAAGGGACGGGCAACAGGGGCGGGCGCAGGTGTGGCAACAACAGTGAACGGCAGAGGGGCCCGCGGGGGCTTCCGTCGTCCGCCTTTCTCTTGATCCCCTCCGAGCCCGCCGAGTAGGTTGGGCCGCGTGACCGACCCCAGAGCCCTCGACTGGCCACCTGCCCCGGTCAGGACCGACCGGCTCGTACTCCGCGCGTCCGAAGCCCGGGACCGTGCGGCGGTCATCGAGCTGAACGCCTCGCCGGAAGTGGGTACTTACCTCGGTGGTCCTCGACCGCGTGCCGAGCTCGAACGCACGTTGCCCGAGGTACCCGGGCGGCGTCCCGGCTTCTTCGTGATCGATCTCGACGGGACGCCGATCGGCACGATCATGCTCGATCCGCACGCGGAGGGTCCAGGACACATCCGTCCAGACCTGGGGAAGACCGAGCTCGGCTACCTCTTTCTGCCACGGGCGTGGGGGTTCGGGTACGCCACCGAGGCGTGCGCGGCTGCCCTCGACTGGTTCGCCGGAGCCCTTCCCGGCGAAGCGGTGGTGCTCCGCACCCAGACCGCCAACCAGCGCTCGATGCGCCTCGCGGCAAAGCTTGGGTTCATCGAGGTGGAACGGTACGAGGACTTCGGCGCAGAGCAGTGGTTCGGCATGTGGACCCCGGTCGCGCCGCCCGCTTGAGCTCGTGTCCGACGGCGCGGATCCACCGCGCCGTCGGACGGTCCGGGACGTGACTCCGTACCTGCGGGAGGGGGTCAGCCCACCCCCGGCAGGGCCTTCAGTGCCGCTCGCGCGTCGGCCATGATCCTCTCGACCAGTTCCGCGCAGGACGGCAGATCGTCGATCAGACCCGCCACCTGCCCCGACGCCATCACCCCGATGTCCGTACGTCCCTCGACCAGGGAGGCCCTGAGAAGCATCGGAGTGTTGGCGGCCAGCAGCACCTGACTCCAGGACAGTTCCCGCCCGTGCTTCATCGCCAGGCCGTCGCGGATCAGCTGCGGCCAGCTCGCACCGGACTCCTTGCGGAACGCCGAGGCATGCCGTACCGCCCTCAGCAGGGAGGCCGCACGGCCGGACCGCTCCAGGGAATCGACCATGCCGGTGCGGAGCATGCGGTGCGGCAGGCCGTCCACCCGGTCGGTGACCGTGATGTCCTTGACGGTCGCGGCCAGGTACTTCGCCTTCACCGCCGTCGGGACCGTGCTGTCGGATGTGAGCAGGAAACGCGTCCCCATCCCGATGCCCGCTGCCCCGAAGGCGAGCGCGGCCACCAGGCCGCGGCCGTCCTGGAAGCCGCCCGCCGCGATGACCGGAATGCCGACGGCGTCTACCACCTGGGGGAGGAGCACGGTGGTGGCCACGTCGCCCGTGTGTCCGCCGCCTTCACCACCCTGCACCATCACCGCGTCGGCGCCCCACGCGGCGACCTTCTCCGCGTGCCGCCGGGCGCCCACGGACGGGATGACGACGACACCCGCGTCCTTGAGCCGTGCGATCAGCTCCTTCGACGGGGCGAGGGCGAACGATGCCACCCGCACGCCCTCGTCGATCATGATCCGCACCCGCTCGTCCGCGTCCCCGGCGTCCGCCCGCAGATTGACCCCGAACGGCGCGTCCGTACGGGACTTGACCTCGCGGACCGCCGCCCGCAGCTGCTCCACGGTCATCGTCGCCGAGGCCAGGATGCCCAGCGCTCCGGCGTTCGCGGAGGCGGACACCAGCCGGGGACCGGCCACCCAGCCCATCCCGGTCTGCACGATCGGGTGCCGCACCCCGGTCAGCTCGGTGAGCGCGGTCGGCAACAGCGCGGTGCCCGTCATGCCGGGACCTCGCGCGCGCGGAGCCGCTTCGGGTCGATGACCTCGCGGACCAGCCGGAGTTCCGTCTCCGTGGGGTCCCGGGTCAGCGGCACCTCATCGGGCACGGTGAGGGCGAACCCGGTTGCCTCGGCCACCTGTTGGACACTCACCCCGGGGTGCACGGATCGCAGCCGCATCGTCCGGTCGGGCGTCTCGAAGTCGAAGACGCCCAGATCGCTGATGACTTCGGGGACGCGGTGGTAGCGGGTCGCCGACGCCCCGGCCGCCGCCGCGCGCTCGTACCCGACGCCGCTGACCATGTCGACCTGCTCCACGAACACCCGGGTCGAATGCTTGGGCACCCAGTAACTCGTAGGATTGTTGAGGGTGTTGACGGGTGCGCCGCGCACCCCGAGCAGCTGCCGGGAGGGCCTGGCCCAGTCTCCGATGCAGGAGATGTTCTGGTTGCCGTGCCGGTCGATCTGGCTGGCTCCCATCATCACGTGCCGGCGGCCGGTCGCGGTCAGCGTCAGGTGCTGACGGAACGGCAGCCACCCCTCGATGATCCCCGGCTCGCACCCCAGGGCGGCCGTGTCCGCCATCAGCAGTGCCTCCCCGTCGGTCAGGAGCAGATCGGGGGAGAAGGTGAGCCTCGCCAGGCGCGCCCCGATCGCCGGGACGGTGCCCATCGGGCTGGCCAGGATCTCGCCCGCGTTCCGCCACGCCTCGGCGCAGGCCACCACGCAGTACTCGGCGCGGCTCGCCGGCGCGAGGCCGGTGCTCTCGGTGCCGCTCATGCTTCCTCCTGGTGGAACGCGGCGACGGCGGCCTGGTAGGCGGCTTCGTCCCCGGACAGGAACCGTTCGGCGAAGGCGGGCCAAGCCCCGGGGTCCCGGGCGGCCCGGACGTAGGCGCGCTGGAAGGCCTCGTCCCGGTCGTGCTCGGGCACGCAGGACGTGAAGTGCGCGCCGTTCGGCGTCTCGACGACCCCGTCCACGAACAGCCGCTTGACCAGCAGGGTCTGCGGGCCGTGCTCCTTCAGTAGATCCGCCGTCTCCACGATCCGTTCGCAGGAGACGTAGGCGTGATCGGCGGCCTCGCAGAACAGATCGTCGAAGTACGGGTCCGGGCCCAGGTACTGGCCGTTGCCCTGGGCGTCCGCACGGTTCAGATGGACCAGTGCCGCGTCCAGACGCAGAGCCGGGGCCGCGATCAGCCTCTCCCCGTCCTCGTAGGGAGAAGTAACCGTACGGAGGGCCGGGTTGACCTCCATCAGATCCGAACCGAGCCCGGCCCGCACCGGCATGAACGGCAGACGCTGCGCACCCGCCGTCAGGCTCCACATCATCATCGCCTCGTCGAGTTCGACCATCTCGAACGCGCCGCGCTGCCGGGCCGCGGTGAAGTGCGGCTCCAGGGGTATGGAGTCCAGCGTCGCGAACGCCGCGACCAGTTTGCGGATCCGCCCCGCGGCGGCGAGCAGGCCGACGTCCGGTCCGCCGTACGACACCACGGTCAGATCGGTGACGTCCGAGCGCAGCAGCGCCCGGACCAGGGCCATCGGTTTGCGGCGCGAGCCCCAGCCGCCGATGCCGACCGTCATGCCGCTCTCCAGGCGGCCGACGACGTCGTCGGCCGTCATGGTCTTGTCCTGTGTCACGTCTGCTGCTCCTTGTCCGTGCCGAAGGTGTCGCGCACGCGGCCGGCGACGCCACTGAGGTTGGCCTCGAAGGTGAAGCCCTGCTCGAAGCGGTAGCTGCGGCGCACATCCACGGGGTCGATGCCGTTGATGGCGGCCTTGGCCAGCCGGATGAGGTACCCGTCCTTGGCGGCGATCTCCCGGGCCAGCTCCAAGGCGGAGCCGGCCAGCCGGTCACGCGGGACGACGCTCCACACCGAGCCGTGCCCGTGCAACTCCTGGGCCGTGACGGTGCGCGAGGTGTAGTACAGGGTCCGCATCAGATGCTGTGGGACCAGCCGGGCCAGATGCGTGGCCGCGCCGAGCGCTCCCCGGTCCAGCTCCGGGAGTCCGAAGGTGGCGTCGTCACTGGCCACGATCGCGTCCGCGTTGCCCACCAGGCCGATGCCGCCGCCCAGGCAGAAGCCCTGAACGGCCGCGACCACCGGGACCTCGCACTCGTAGACCGCGGCGAAGGCCTCGAAACACCCCCGGTTGGCGCCGATCAGCGCCTCGGGCCCGTCCGTGCGCTGCATCTCCTTGATGTCCACGCCCGCGTTGAACCCGCGGCCCTCGGCGGTGAGGACCACGCACCGGACCCCGGGGTCGGCCCCGGCGGCGCGCACCGCGGCGGCGAGGTCGTACCAGCCCCGCACGGGCAGGGCGTTGACCGGGGGGAAGTCCACGCCGACGACGGCGACGCCCTCTTGCGGGGCGGAGGTGGAGACACCCATGAGCGGATCAGCTACCTTTCCACCTAACGTTTGTTAGATTCAACGTAGCAGCGATACGAACTCCACGGGAGGGCGTCTCTCCACTCGGCAACCCCGGCGCCCCGCCCCCGTAAGCGGCCCGTCTCCACGCCCCTCGCCCACATCTCCTCGCACACCTCCCACCTCCCATCGCTCACCTCCCACCTCCCATCGAAAGGACACTCGTCATGACCTCATCGACCGCTCTGTGTTCCGGACGCGTCGCCGTCGTCACCGGCGCCGGCCGTGGGCTCGGCCGCGCCCACGCGCTGGCGTTCGCCGCCGAGGGTGCGAGGGTCGTCGTCAACGACCTCGGTGTGGGGCTCGACGGCTCGGGCGCCGCCACCGGCCCCGCCCAGCGGGTGGTCGAGGAGATCCGCGCGGCGGGCGGCGAGGCGGTCGCGCACGACGGCGACATAGCCACCGCCGACGGCGCCGCATCCCTGGTCTCGACCGCGCTCGACACCTTCGGCAGGCTGGACACCCTCGTCAACAACGCCGGGTTCCTCCGCGACCGGATGCTCGTCAACCTGGACGAGGGCGACTGGGACGCGGTGACGCGCGTCCATCTCAGGGGTCACTTCCTGCCGCTCAAGCACGCGGCGGCGCACTGGCGTGCCGAGGCGAAGGCGGGCCGGGCCCCCGAGGCCAGGGTCGTCAACACCAGCTCCGGAGCCGGGCTGCTGGGCAGCGTCGGCCAGGGCGGCTACTCCGCCGCCAAGGCCGGGATCATCGCCCTGACCCTGGTGGCCGCCGCGGAGATGGGCCGCTACGGAGTGCAGGTGAACGCGATCGCCCCGGCCGCCCGGACCAGGATGACGGAGGAGACCTTCGCGGCGACCATGACCGCGCCCGGAGAAGGGGCCTTCGACGCGATGGCCCCGGAGAACGTCTCGCCGCTCGTCGTGTGGCTGGGCTCCGCCGCCTGCGCCGGGGTCAGCGGCCGGGTCTTCGAGGCCGAGGCCGGACGGATCACAGTGATGGAGGGCTGGCGCCCCGGCCCCACCGCCGACAAGGGGGCCCGGTGGAGTCCGGCCGAGGCCGGGGCGGCCGCCTCCGAACTGCTCGCCTCGGCCGAGACGCCCCAACCGGTGTACGGGGCGCGCTGACGCCGTACGCGCTGTGTGGCGCGACTGGGGTGCGGGCGAATAATCATTCCGGTTTGTCCTATGGGGTCCGGTACGCGTACATTCCTGCCGTGCTATCGGCGAACTGTTTCCTCTCAGCTCGCAGTTGAGCGACACCGCACCCCTCGTCATCGGCTGGGAGG
Source organism: Streptomyces sp. NPDC127177 (assembly GCF_042672475.1). Taxonomy (NCBI): domain Bacteria; kingdom Bacillati; phylum Actinomycetota; class Actinomycetes; order Kitasatosporales; family Streptomycetaceae; genus Streptomyces; species Streptomyces sp. NPDC127177. The sequence goes on along the minus strand of NZ_JBHXUW010000013.1, from coordinate 115,467 downwards.
ACCCGCCCACATGTCCGCAACCGTCGACCGGTGGACCATCGCAGTGCGCAGAGCCTGGAGCGCGGGAACGCTGTGGCCGTGGTGCCTGGCGGCAGTCGCCGCGGCCTGCGGCTACGCCGTGGCCACCGTCTTCCACCCCGGATACCTCAGCGCGGACAGCAACACCCAGCTGTGGCAGGCGCTGGGGGACCAGCCGATGAACGACTGGCATCCACCCGTGATGGCGCTCGCGTGGCGGATCATCATCCGGATCACGGGGGACTTCTCGTCGATGGCCGCCCTGCAGGCAGCCCTGCTCTGGGGAACGCTGTGGGTCCTCGCCCGCCTGGCGTGGAGGAGGACCGGCAGCCGCGGGCTCTCCCTCGCGGTGCTGGCCGTAGGACTCGCCCCGCACATCATGAACCTGACGGGGGTGGTCTGGAAGGACGTGCACCTGGCCTACGCGCTCCTCGCCGTCCTCGCCATCGCGCTCACCGTGCGTGAGCTGCCACAGGACCGGGTTCGGACCCGCTGGGCCCTGTTGGTGCTGGGGCTGCTGTTCCTCGTGTACGCCGCCCTCGTCCGGAAGAACGGAATCCCTGCCGCGATCCCGGTCTTCGCCCTGCTGGTCCTCACGGCGTGGCCCGCCCCCGGGCGTCGCCGCTGGCTGGCCGCCACCGGAGTCTTCGTCGCGGCCGTGCTGGCAGGCAGCGCCGCGGTGTCAGCGGCCACCGCACCGTCGGCCACCCGGGTGTACGCGGTGATCCCGGTGGACGACCTCGTCCACGTGCTCACCCCGGCGCAGGTGCGCACCGCCGCCGAGCGCGCCGGCGCCGGCGCGGATCTCCGCGACCGCCTGGTCACCGCCGCCGTCAACTGCCAGAAGCGGCACATCACCTCCGACGCGTACCTGCAGTGCTTCCCGCAGGAGCAGCCGTTCGACGTGACGTATCTGGACCGGCGCGCCGACGTCGTCGTCCGGATGTGGACGCAGCAGATGCCGAAGCACTGGAAGGGCTACGCCGAATACCGGATCCAGGTCTTCACCAAGCTGCTCTTCCAGAGCAATCAGGTCTTCTGGAACGGCACCCACGTCAACGCCGGCGCCCGGCTCCACCCGGAGGTGCGCAAGGAGCCACTGAACGACACCCTGAGGGGCGCGCTGCGCAACTACGTGACCGGCGCCGCCCGCGACCTGCCTCTGCTGTTCCAGGGCTGGTTCTGGCTGGCCGTCTCGCTGGTGCTCGTGCTGCGCCGCCGGTGGCCCGGCCCGTACTCCCGGGAACTGCGGCTCCTCGGGGCCAGCTCGCTCCTGTACATCCTGGCCTACCTGCCCACCGCTCCCGAGTCCAACTACCGTTACGTGTACTGGCCCGCGCTCTCCGGGACCGTCGCGCTCACCCTCATCGCCATCACCTTCGCTGCACGTCGCCGCGCGGCGGCCGGGAGCACCGCCGACGCCCCGGACCTCCGGCCCGCCGTGCCGCCGGCGGGCCGGGCCCCCGACGCCGCATCGGCGGGACCGCGTGAGGACGCCGGCGCCGCGGTGTGACGACGACTGGAGGGGTTCCGCCGATCGCGAGGCATCGGGCCGTATCGCCCGGCGGAACACTTCAGGAGGGTCACGTCGAACCGCTGCTGGATCCTTCCCAGGCCATCGGCTCAGTACCTCCCGCAGTACGGGGAGTATCAGTAGCCCGTCAGCCCGTCAGCCCGTCAGCTCGTCGCACTCGACTGCGGCTGGGACTGGGAGAGGCCACCGTGCGGGCGGCCGGCCCCAGGTCCGGGGCGTGCACCTGTGTCATCCGGTACCCGCTAAGCTGCAATCGCCCCGCGGGGGAAGTCCGGTCGAATTCCGGCGCTGACCCGCAACGGTAGGCGGAGCCCGCCCCATGGCTCCGCAAGCCCGATTACCCGTGGCGGTGATAGCTCCCGTCAATTCGCCGTGGACTGCGAGAGGCGCTGCGTAGGCGCTTCGCGTCCGGGCCGTTCCTTCGATCGTAGGGTGCACGGCCTGAGGTGAAAGCGATCCGATCGTGGTCACTCCCCTCGAACGCATACCTGCCGCACCCTCGCGCGCGGCACGCACCGGTGGCGGACCCGCCCCTCCCCGGCGTGCGCCCCTGCCACTTCTGGTGATCACTCTCGGTGCTCTGCTGCCGCTCTCTCTTGTCTGCGGCGCGGGTATCGGGGCCTCCGGGATCTCCTGGGGAGAGGTGGTGCGCTACCTGTGGGCCGGTCTGACGGGAGGGTCGATCTCTCCCGGCGACGTCCCCGGGTACACCATCGTGTGGGAACTGCGTTTTCCGCGTGCCGTGCTGGCCGCGGTCGTCGGAGCAGGCCTGTCGGCCATCGGCGTCGCGGTGCAGGCCATGGTCCGTAACGCCCTGGCCGACCCGTTCGTCCTCGGCATCTCCTCCGGTGCGGCTGTCGGTGCGAACGCCGTACTCATCTTCGGAGTGTTCGGCGCGCTCGGCGTCTGGGCCCTGTCCACGGCAGCCTTCCTCTCCGCGCTTCTCGCGATGATGCTCGTCTACGCGATCGCCCGCAGCGCTCGTGGCCTCACCCCGCTGCGACTGGTCCTGACGGGCACGGCCATGTACTACGGCTTCTCGGCCGTCACGACGTTCATGGTGTTCGCCGCAGAACGGGGTGAGGCCGCCCGTTCGGCCATGATGTGGATGCTCGGCAGTCTCGGAGGCGCCACCTGGTCCTCCGTGCCGATTGCCGCGGGCGTCACGGCGGGTGGCCTGGCACACCTCGCGTGGTCGGCCCGCCGCCTCAACGCCCTGGCGATGGGCGACGAGACCGCCGCCGCCCTCGGCGTGGACGCGGGAAGGCTGCGCAAGGAGCTGTTCCTGGTCTCCGCCGCGGTCACCGGGGCGCTGGTCGCGGTGAGCGGCGCGATCGGCTTCGTCGGTCTGATGGTCCCGCATGCCGCACGGATGATGGTCGGCGCGGACCACCGCAGGCTGCTGGCTGTCGCACCGCCGGCGGGCGCCGTGCTGCTGGTCTGGGTGGACATCCTCTCGCGTGTGCTGCTCGCCCCGGCCGAACTGCCGGTCGGCGTGCTGACCGCGATGATCGGCGTGCCGTGCTTCGTCCTGCTCATGCGCCGCCGCTCCTACACCTTCGGGAGCGCATGATGCAGATCGAGATCGATGACCTCACCGTCGAGATCGCCGGTGTGCGTCTCGTCGAGGAGATCACGCTGCGAGCGGGGGAGGCCCAGCTTGTCGGCCTCGTGGGGCCCAACGGCAGTGGCAAGTCCACCCTGTTGCGCTGTGTGTACCGGGCCCTGAGCCCCTCGGCCGGAACGGTCCGGATCGGTGGCGAGGACCTGCACGCGATGAGCCCGCGTGAAGGTGCCCGCAGGCTGGCCGCGCTTCCCCAGGAGTCGACGTACGAGTTCGACTTCACCGTCGCCGAGATCGTGGCGATGGGAAGGATGCCGCACCAGGGGCCGACAGCACGCGTGTCCGACGAGGACCGGCGGAGGTGCGAGGAGGCACTGGCTGAGGTCGGGGCCGCGCACCTGGCCGACCGGGGTTTCCTGACCCTGTCCGGAGGCGAGAAACAGCGGGTGCTGATCGCCCGAGCCATGGCCCAGCAGCCGCGGGTTCTGATACTCGACGAGCCCACCAACCATCTGGACATCGCGCAGCAGTTGGAGGTGCTGGCCCTGGTCCGTGCCAGCGGGCTGACCGTGCTCACCGCTCTGCACGACCTCAATCTCGCCGCGCTCCACTGCGACCTCCTCCATGTGATCGACCGTGGCCGGATTGTCGCCTCGGGCGCTCCGCACGACGTACTCACCCCCGAGTTGCTGGCCGAGGTCTTCGGCGTACGGGCGCATCGAGTACCGCACCCGGAGACCGGCGCGGTACAGCTGATCTTCGACCGTCTCCTCCCCGTCACCCCTTCCTGAGGAACAACTGCCACCATGCCCAACCTGATACGTCCCGCCGCACTCGGCCTCGCGCTCACCGCCGTCATGGCCCTCAGCGCCTGTGGAGCGAACGTCGCCCCACAGAGCGGAGAAGAGGGAGCGAAGGCACACGCGGCCGGGGGCCACTACCCGGTGACCGTGGAGAACTGCGGTGAGAAGAGGACCTACGACAGAGCCCCACAGCGCGTGGTCACCAACGACGTCGGCATCACCGAGATCATGTTCGCCCTGGAACTCGAGGACCACATGGCGGGCTACGTGATGCCCGACGACAAGGGCGATCTGACGTCCGTCCCCTGGAAGGGCGGTTACGAGAAAGCCACCTGGCTCTCGAAGAAGACGATAAGCAAGGAACTCGTCCTCGACGCACGCGCCGATCTGGTGTTCGCGGGCTGGAACTACGGCTTCAACGAGGGGGACGGTTTCACCCCGGCAGCCCTGAAGAAGGTGGGCATCGACTCGTACCTGTTGAGCGAGTCGTGCCGCAACGGGCGAGGCAAGGCACGAGGGGTGATGGCGCCTCTCGAAGCGCTCTACACCGATCTCCGGAACCTGGGGAGGATATTCGACGTCGAGAAGCGCGCCGACTCCCTCATCGCCCGGTTCCGGAAGGAAGTGTCCCAGGCACAAGCGGCTGCCCTGAAGGGAGCTGACCGGCCCAGGGTGTTCCTCTACGACGACGGCCGGGACAAGCCTCTGACCTCGGGTGCCTATGCCGGCCCGCACGACATCATCACCAGGGCCGGCGGCGATCACGTCATGAAGGACCTCGAGGACACCTGGACGACGGTGGGCTGGGAAACGGTCGTGGATCGCGACCCCGAGGTGATCGTCATCAACAACTACGGCGACACGAGTGCGGAACAGAAGCGGAAGTTCCTGAAGTCCTATCCGCCGCTGGCCAACGTCTCAGCGATCAAGAACGACCGAATCGTCGTCCTCGACTACGTGGATCTCGTGGAGAGCCCGCGTAATCCGGCAGCCATCACCTCGCTCGCCGCGGCCCTGAGGAAATCCGAACGCTGAAGTCCGGACGCGCGCCGGATCCTGATCCGGGAATCGTCAGCCGCTCGCACGGGGAGGGCCGTCAGGCCTCGATCGGGACCATAGGGCCCATCCTCGTGGGCCGTCACTCGGTGCGACCGTGGACGGGTAGTCCTGGGTCACTACCGAGGAGAACCCATGAGCAGCGACTTTCCCGGCCCTCCGGAACTCGGGGCCGGGCGGCCGGAGCGGTACGGGCGCACGGCGGACACCCGATCAGCACGGGTGGCGTCGGGCGGGCCGCAGTACGACGCCGGCATCCACGGTCTCTTCGAAGCGGTCGTCGACGGCGGGGAGGCCGCACGACTGGGCCTGCCCGCCAAGCCGGACCCGGCCCTCTTCCTCGAGGCGCAGCCCGCCTGCGTGTGCCAGGGCTGGGTGTTGTGCGTGGACGGCGCTGTCACGGCGTCCTCGACCAGCGACGTCACCACCGTCACTCAACGGCCGTGCCCTGCGGTGCTGCCTCCGTGGTCCAGGGATACGGCCACGGCGCCACCGAAGAACAGGGCGCCAACGAGCAAGGGGATCGCGATATTTGCCAGCTTCTTCCCAGCAAGGTCGATTCGGGCGATAGTGGGGTAGTCGGCCCGGTAGCGCACGGGGACCTCGTCGCCCACGGGGAGTTGCTTGACGCCTGATGACTGGGCCTGGAACGTATGCAGGACGCCATCTGCGTCGGCGAACTCGATGATGGCGAAGACCGCCGTGCTGTCCCTCCCGACAGAGTCGGCGTGGTGGCGCACCACGCTTCCTCTGGCGAGGGTTCCGTTGCGTTTCAGATCGCGCTGTACCCGGGCCTCGCGGTAGGCGAAATAGACGGCGATGTAACCGGCTATGGCACACAGGACAACCATCGAGTTTTCCTCCTCGGGCGGGCGGCGGATGGTGTGGGATCGGCGGCTCAGCCACGCCAGCGCATGCCATGGCGTTGGCGTAGACGATGGATCTCCCACCAGGCCAGTGCGGTTACCGTTGCCGGTCCGCTGAAAACTGCGCAGACCGCTATCGGTTCCGGGAACGGGGGCAAACTGCCTGTGTATTGGCTGACGAGGGTGAATACCCAGACCGCGACACTTGTCGTCAGGGCCGGCAGAGCGGGATGGAGGGCAGAGAGGCTGAAAGCGTTGCGTACCGCAGGTCCCGAGGCGAAACACAGGAAGTGGACTATCCACCAGAACGGTGTCCAGAGGGCCAGCCCGACCAGGTAAGCGAGAAGCAATGACGTGTGGGAGATCGCGTCCGGCATGATGCTCATGGTCATGAGCGTCCCGATGAAAACCGTCGGCAAGAGAATCCAGGCGCCGATGTACGCCAGGATGGTCAGCCCTGCGTTCTTGAAATGTGTCCGCATGAGCAGACGCTTGTGGCGCCGGGCGGCCCCGTACAGTGCTCCCGCCACCAGTACCGCGCTCAGCAGGGCCAACCACGGGGCGAGGTAGAGCCGTTGTACGAATTGGTCCAGCGCATCCGACACTCCTCCGTAGACCGCCAGTAGTCCACCCGATACGGCGATGGCGGACCATGCCCGAAGGCGCTGTGCCCTCAGCAGTGTGTCCTCCTGGACGCGTCCTCGCGGGCGCCGGGGAAAGAAGCGGTGGGCTGTCCGGCGGGCGGACTTGGCAACCTCGTAGAAGACTACGAGAGCCACGGTCACCCCCCACATGCACGGCACCAACAGCACCAGAGCGGTGGGACGCAGGCTTCCGGGACGAGGGCCCGGGAGCAGTTCGGACAACCTGGGCCACTCATCTTCACGCAGCACGCGCCGCAACGGTGCATACGGGCGCGGGTTGACTGGTCGCCCCGGTGGCCGGGGAGGATAGGGAGGGGGTGGAGGGCGCGTATTGCGTAAGGCTGGATCCATCTCAGGCCCTTCGTCGCGTACACCAGCAGACGCGACTGACGCAGGAGCGGTTCCACTTCGCGGCCGCATCGCCCCACCCGAACGTGGCCTCCTGACGGTGATCGTGGGGAGCCCGGCAAGCAGGGCTTGCCGGGTAGGACCGTGAACGGCCTCTCTGGTGAGAAGGGGGAAAGGGTGATCCTGGAGCCAAGGGCGACGAAGGCGAACCTGGCTCTGTAGGACCCGCCGGGTCAGAAGGTGACAGCGGGCCGGACGGCGCCATCATCCTTACCGCACGTACTCGCACAATGGGCGGGACCTTCAACAGGGCGCTGCTCACGAGGCGTCCCGGTCGGGTGTGGCTGCCGTGAATCGGCGTGTCGCGCCACTACTCGACTGTAACCACCCATTGAGATGCCCAGACGGATAGCCGCGGTGTGCCCAGATGGGTGATCATCCAAAATCAAGGCGTGCTATCCGTGGCATTCACGGCGCGACTATCGGTTCGAGAGCACCTTCTTTCACGCGAGGGTATTGTCAGCCTCTACTGGTTGCGTACGCCCCTTAGGGGTGCGTGCGACCAAAGGCTTACGAATAAACGTCTTGGAGTATGACGATCGTGCGTTGGTTGGGCGGAAGGATGGAAGGGGTAAAGAACCAATCCCCTCGTGTGTCACCACGCGAAGGCGAATGCGAAAAGGAGAGAACATGCGTGCCGTTCTGATAGGCGTCGTAGGTGCCGTGGCAGTGGTCGGAGTCGCAGCCGCAGTGGCCGTACCCGAGGCCGAACAGTGGTACGACGGACGACATGGGCAGACGTCTTCCTACGACACAGGGAAAGAGGCAAAGGAAGATCGTGAATCCGTGCCGCGCTGGCTGCCGGACGACGCTGCATCCGTGAAATACGCGATGCGGACCACCGGCGGTGAACGCATCCTGAAGGTCGAACTCGGCAACAGTCGACTGCCTGCGCAGTGCAAGCCACTCAACGGCTCAGCAGCCCCGGCCCCGGAGATCAGCGCCTCGTGGTTCCCCTCGGACGCCGCGAACCGTGCGACAAGCCACTGCGGCTCCTACTACGTCTCGCTGGAGAACGACATCCTGTACGCCTGGCAGACGAACAAGGACTGGATCGAAGACAACCGCCAGTCCGGGCAGTAGCCGTCGCCTGCGCCACACTCGCCGCAGCCTCAACTCCACCCCGTCCGCACCGCGCCGCCACCACGCGGCCGACGCCCCCGAGGTCCTCAGTGCTCGCTTTCGCCCCGCCGGCCGTCCTTCTCCTATCGTTCTGCTGGGGCGTACGGCAGGACCGCCGCCAGTTCCGCAACGCCGTCCTGCTCGGCCTGACCGTGCTGAGCCTCTCCCTTGCCCTGCTCACGCAGGTGGACCGGCTGCCGGAGAAACTGGCCCTGTTGGTGTACTCGCTCGTCTTCCTCGTCCCCGCCTTCGCCATCCTGATCCTCGGCGGGTTCCTCATCGCCAACGCCCTCACCATGATCCGCAAAGAAGGCCGCAGGCCCGCCAACCTCCTGTCCGGCCTGGCAGGGGTGGGCATTTTCGCCATCCTCACGCTGGTTGCCACAGCCGACTACTTCGGCGACTCGAAGGCGTATCGGTCCTTCATCCTGGCCGTCGTGCTGGTCACCGGCTACATCGCGTTCCTCTTCCTCTGCTTTCTCGCCTACGCGTTCTTGTACGGGCGTGTCCGGGTGCGCGGCGACGTGGACTACGTGGTCATGCTGGGTTCGGGCCTCATCGGCGGTGAACGCGTGCCCCCGCTGCTCGCCTCGCGGCTACGGACCGGGCTGAGCATCCACAAGCAGCAGGTGGCGCGTGGCGCGGCTCCTCCGGTGCTGCTGGTCTCCGGTGGTCAAGGGCCCGACGAACACCTGCCGGAGGCCGAGGCGATGCGCCACTGGCTGATCACCGAAGGCGCCGATCCGGACCTCGTGCTGGAGGAGCCCCGCTCCCGTACGACGTCGGAGAACTTGCGCTTCAGCCGCAGGATGATGGCGGCGGCCGACGAACGCTACGCGTGCGTGGTGGTGACGAACAACTTCCATGCGTTTCGCGCGGCCATGACCGCTCGCCGGGAGGGCGTGCGCGGTCAGGTGCTGGGCTCTCCCACCGCTTCGTACTTCTGGCCGAGCGCCACTATCCGGGAGTTCGTCGCGGTCTTCTGGGAACACCGAACGGTCAACGCCGCCCTCCTCGCTGTACTCGTTGCACTCGCCGTGACTTTGGGAGTTGGCTCATGAAGTGCAGCCGCGAGGTCCGCGACGGCGCCTGCGTGGTCGAACTCCCCGGCGACGTCCAGGACGGCCGGCCCATGGGCATATGGCTGATCATCCGCGGGGAACGCCCCCATCCAGGAGCCCAGTTGAGGATCACTGGCGCGGGGGCGGGCGGCGGCTGACCTGTTTCGCCCCCCCACACCCCGGACCGGCCGATCGCCGAGCTCCGCCACCGGGTGCGGGCCCGGACCGAGGACCGCATCCGGGCCGCCCGCGCCACCGGCCTGCGCAGCCTTCCCCTGCACGACACCGCAGCTGTACGCACGTCGCCACCATGAGTTCACAGGTCGGGCCAGAAGCCGCTGCGGTGATCTTCGATCTCCTCCGCCCCCGACGGGGGCGACGGTTCGCATCCAACGCGTCGCGGCCAAGCCGCACCCGCTTTGGTTGACGGTGTACACCTCGCTCGGTAGGTTGACATTGTCAACCAGGAGGTATTGATCATGTCCACGATCCTCATTACGGGCGGACACTCAGGCATCGGTCTGGCTGCGGCCCGTGAGCTCGCAGCCAAGGGAACTGACCTTGTGCTGGCCGGACGCAGTGCGCAGCGAATGCAGCCGGTCAAGGACGACCTCACGGCGAAGTACGGGGTATCGGTGACCTTGCTGGCGCTCGACACCTCGTCGCTGGCGTCGGTTCGCGGTGCCGCCGCCGAGGTGGCCAAGCTCTGGAAGGCAGGCGAGGTCGGATCGCTCGACGCGCTCGTCTGCAACGCCGGGGGCCGTTTCGACGGCGAAGTCACCTACAGTCCCGAGGGCTACGAGACCACGTTCGCCACGAACTACCTCGGGAACTTCCTGCTCGTCGATCTACTGCTGCCGTATCTGGGAGAGGCGGCCCGGATCGTGTTCACCGCCAGTGGCACGCACGACCGGGACTCGATGGACGGCAGGATGGTGGGTGCCGCAGTCGAGCCGGACGCCGCCCTGCTGGCCAATGACGGCAAGGGCGGCCGCAAGGCGCTCAGCGCCGGTAAGCGCTATGCCACCTCGAAGCTGTGCACGATCATGTACGCCTACGAGCTGGACCGCCGTCTCCGCAGTGCCGGGAGCACGGTGGTCTCGATCGCCTACGACCCGGGTTCCGTGCCGACGACCGGGTTCCTGCGTGGCATGCCCAAGGCCGTCCAGTGGTTCGCTGCCACCTCGGTGTTCTCGTGGCTGACCAAGCGCATCGGTGGTGTCGTCTCCGACGTCGAGTTCTCCGGCGCGTCCCTGGCCGAGCTTGCATGCTCACCGGAGTACGGAGACCGCTCCGGTGAGTACTTCCAAGCCAACGACGGAGCCTTGTCCTCCGTCCGCTCCGCCCATCTGACCTATGACAGGCGGCGTGCGAAGAAGCTGTGGGAGGACTCGGAGCGGCTCGTCGCGCAAACGGCGGACGACGACGAAACCGCCCGAGTCCGATGAGCACCGCGCAACGGCTGGTGGCGGCAGCGGCGGAACTTCTCGACGAGGGCGGGCAGGCGGCTGTGACGCTGCGCGCGGTCGGCTCCGCGACCGGGGTCTCGCACAACGCACCCTATAAACACTTCACGAGCCGCGACGACCTGCTCGCCGCTGTCGCCGCGGCCGACTTCACCGCGATCACAGAGTCCTGGAGAACGATTGGGGAATCGTCCCTGAACCCGGTGGAGCGCCTGCTCGACGCGCTTGATGTCGTCATCCGGTTCAGCACGGAGCATCCAGCGCGCTACCGGCTGCTCTTCGGCACGCCCGACGTCGCCGCGCAGGGCGGAACCCTGGGTGAGGCCGCCGAGACGGCGCTGCAGGTGTTCTCCGACATCGTCGTCGACTGCCAGAAGGCCGGCGCCCTTCCATCGTCCTCCAGCAACAACCTCGGGATCATCATTTTCGCGACGGCCCACGGCCTGATCGATGCCGATGCGAGCGGCCGACTGCGATCCCGGTCCGGCTGGACCGATGTCCGGGCAGGACTGCGGTTCCTGATCGGTCTCCTCCACGATCAGCCGCCCGGACACACATCGCCCCCCACCACCGTGTCGGACACATCCACCCAGGAGGCACGAGAGGTATGACCACCACCGGGGTACCGGCCTTCTCCATGGCCGAGCGCGACCGCCGCTACGCACTCGCGAGGTCCTTCATGGCCGACGAGGGGCTGGATGCACTGCTGATCTACGGAGAACACGAGGACGCCGGCCCCGCGCCGGTCGCCTACGACACATGGTTCACCAACAGCCGGCCGGGATCACTCGTCATCCTCCCGCAAGCCGGTGAGCCGATCGCGCTCATGCCAGGTCCCATGTTCATGATGGACCATCTCGAAGCCTCCCGGCGCGGCGAGAAGATGTGGATCCCGCCACGCAACCTGCGTGGCACCCGCCATTCCTCCACCATTATCGAGACGCTGTCCGAACTGGGCCTGCAAAAGGCTGTCATCGGAGTCGTCGGCCTCGGCGCGCACCTGCCGTGGAACCCGGAGGGGATCATCCCGCACGGTCAGTGGAGCCGGGTCCTCGATCGGTTCCCCGAAGCGGAGTTCCGGCCAATCGACCTCGCCTTCGGGCAGCTCATCATGCCCCTGGGCGAAGAGGAGATCGCCGTGCTCCGGCACTCCGCCCAGATCGGTGACGCCATGGTGCGGGCCATGGTCGCAACTGCGGCGCCCGGCGTCCCGGAGAGCCACGTCTATGCGGCGGGCATGGCCGAGGGCTACCGGAAAGGCTCGATGCCACCGGCGATGCACCTGTGGTCCGGTCCGGATGTGATTGCCGCCGGGATCCCGTCGTGGGGACAACGGCCCGAGACGCCGCGCGTCCTGGCCGAGGGCGACGTCATCTACGCCGAGGTGTTCTCCAACTTCGGCGGGCGTCACGCCCAGAGCCAGGTCACCATCACCGTCGGCGAGGTGCACGAGGACTTCCACCACGCCGGCCACGTCGCCCGCGCCGCCTACGACGCAGGGCTGAGCGCCCTGCGACCGGGCCGTACCTTCGGCGACGTCGTCGAGGCCATGCACGAGCCCATCGACGCTGCCGACGGATGGCCCTTCCTCATCGCCGTCCACTCGCTCAACCCGGGCCTCTCGGTAGGCAAGGGCCGAGGAGTCTTCAGTACCCTCCCCGGCACCGAGGGATACCCGCGCGTTTTCGACTACCCCGCGTTCCTCGCCGAGATGACGCTCGTATCGGGCATGAGCTTCGCCTTCGAGCCGAACTACGCCTACAACCGCCACCTCGCCCACCTCGGCGGCACCGTCCTCGTCGGTGAGGACGAACCCATCGAACTCAACCCCTACTCCGCCCAGCTCCTCTCCGCAGCGGGACACGCTGCTGCCTCATAGCCCCTCCTCGAACCCGACATCTGTCGTCCCTGAGAGTCGTTCGACCAGACCTGGCGCCCGAGTTCGCGGGAACGCCGGGAGAACGGGACCACCCGCGGGGGGAAACGTGATCTCAGCCCGTCAACGACGCGCTGGACCTGTTCGCGGTGCTGATGGCGAACCGGCTGATCAGCCCCGCGCGGGGGCGTCGGAGAAGGAACGCCTGGCGATGCTGCCTTCGCCAGGATGCGGGCCGCCTTCTCCGGCTGCGGCTTCCTGCCTGGCCCAAGCCGATTGGCCACTGGTGTCCGAATACTCCAGCTGTAGTCGCGATGGTCCGTGGGGCAAAGTGGGGGCATGGCTACGTACGAGACGATGTCGTTCCACCTTGAGACCGAGCGGCTGATGCTGCGGCCGTGGGACGAGTCGGACGCTGCTGAGTTCTGCGCCCTCCTCTCCGAACGCGGCAAGGGGACCCCCACGGTTGAGCACATCCGGACGTCCATCGCGGAGCTGCTCACTGCGACGGCGACTACGGGCATCGCCCTGTTGCCCATCCAGCGCCGTGACGAAGGCGACTTCATCGGCTACTGCGGGCTGATCATCGGCCGCTCCACCGTGGAGGAGCCTGAAATCGCGTATGAGCTGTTCCAGCGGGTGCATGGGCGTGGTTACGCCACCGAGGCGGCCGGCGCGGTGCTCGGTGCCGCTATCGCAACCGGGCGGAAACGGCTCTGGTCGACCGTCCGTGCGTGGAACACACCGTCCCTCCGTGTCCTTGAGAAGCTCGGGTTCGAGCGGGATCACGTTTCCACGGAAGACAACGGTGAAGTGGTCTGGCTCACACGGTCGTTGCCGTGACGCGAGAGCACGCCCCGGGGCTCCATGCTCGTGACTGGCTCGGTGGCTCGGACATTCCTCGCCGGTGATCACCCTCGGTTACTATGCTCACTTCATGCCGGAAGCCGGTAGCAAGGTGCGCGGCGTCATCGACGGTCTGCTCGGAGGGCGGGTGCCGACTCGCTGGCCGGAACTCCCCAGGTTCTCCCCAGCGCGGTTGACCGGTGATCCCTGTCTCTACGCCCCATAGCGGTCGTCCATGGATTGCAAGGCTGAATAGATCGGTGGCCTAGGAAAGTGTTGAAAGAGGTCGTAGCGACTCGCTATGTCACGCCTTTGCGTGAGGGCGGCTCACTCCCCGGGATCGTCGAGGCCGACGATCTGGGTACGTACGTCATGAAATTCACCGGTGCCGGGCAAGGCCGCAAGACGCTGGTCGCGGAGGTGATCTGCGGGCAGCTCGGCCGTCGGCTCGGGCTGCGCGTCCCCGAACTCGTGCAGATGCAGCTGGATCCGGTCATCGGTCTTTCCGAGCCCGACCAGGAGGTGCAGGAGCTCCTCAAGGCCAGTGGCGGCCTCAATCTCGGGATGGACTTCCTGCCCGGCTCCCTCGGCTTCGACGCGCTCGCCTACCGGGTGGATCCGCGCGAGGCCGGACGTGTCGTCTGGTTCGACGCGCTGATCAACAACGTCGACCGGTCCTGGCGCAACCCGAACATGCTGATCTGGCACGGCGACCTCTGGCTCATCGACCACGGGGCCACGATGATCTGGCACCACAACTGGCCGGGCGCCCGGGCTTCCGCCGCCAAGCCGTACAACGCGTCGGACCACGCACTGGCCCCGTTCGCCCCCGATGTCGCGGCGGCCGCCGCCGAACTCGCTCCGCTCGTCACCGAGGAGCTGCTCACCGAGGTGGCGGCCGACGTGCCGGACGAGTGGCTGGTGGACGAGCCCGGCTTCGACTCGACCGATCAGCTCCGGCGTGCCTACGTGGAGGCGCTGCTGCCGCGGGCGGCCACCATCCACGAGCGGATCACCCTGGACGCCCCCACCGCGGACAAGCCGTCCCAGGCCCCGGGCTGGCTCGTCGAGCGCCTCGCCCCGCGGCACGACACCGAGAACAGCGACAAGGGTGGCCGGCCGTGAGTGAACGTGTTGTCTTCGAGTACGCCCTGCTGCGCGTGGTGCCGAGGGTCCAGCGCGGCGAGTTCTTCAACGCCGGCGTGGTGGTCTACTGCCGCGCGAAGGGATTCGTCGCCGCCCGTACCGACCTGGACGAGGGAAAGCTGAAGGCGCTGGACCCGGCCGCCGACGTGACCGGCGTACGGGCCGCGCTGCACGCCGTCGAGGGGATCTGTCTCGGCGGCCGCGACGCGGGCCAGGCCGCGGGCGACGACGCCGGACGGCGCTTCCGCTGGCTGATCGCCCCGCGCTCGACCGTCATCCAGCCGAGCCCCGTGCACAGCGGCCTCACGACCGACCCGGCCGCCGAGGTGGAGCGGCTGCTCGACCTGCTGGTGCGCTGATCGCGGCCCGTGTGCCGTTGCCGCCGTGTCTCCGGCGGCGGCGGCGCCGGGTGTGACATGCGACGCTGCGTCCGTGGGCCGTTGACACCGGGTGCCAGGCCTTCTAGCGTCTCGACTGCTGAAGGTACTAAGCGGTTGCTCAGTTATCGGGGATCATTCGCAGGGAATGTGCCTGACGTCCGCTGAGCCGCGATCCAAGGGCGAGGAGAACCAAGCATGTCCACCACCGAGCAGCGCGTAGCCATCGTGACGGGAGCGGCACGGGGCATCGGTGCCGCCACCGCGGTACGTCTGGCGGCCGAGGGCCGCGCCGTAGCCGTACTCGACCTGGACGAGGCGGCCTGCAAGGACACCGTCGAGAAGATCACCGCCGCCGGGGGCAAGGCCCTCGCCGTCGGCTGTGACGTGTCGGACAGCGCTCAGGTGGAAGCCGCCGTCGCGCGGGTCGCCGCCGAACTCGGCGCCCCGACGATCCTCGTCAACAACGCGGGTGTGCTCCGCGACAACCTGCTCTTCAAGATGAGCGAGTCCGACTGGGACACCGTGATGAACGTGCACCTCAAGGGCGCGTTCCTGATGGCGAAGGCCGTCCAGAAGCACATGGTGGACGCGAAGTTCGGCCGGATCGTCTCGCTGTCCTCGTCCTCCGCGCTGGGCAACCGAGGCCAGGCCAACTACGCCGCGGTCAAGGCGGGTCTGCAGGGCTTCACGAAGACCCTCGCCAAGGAGCTCGGCAAGTTCGGCATCACCGCCAACGCCGTCGCGCCCGGGTTCATCGTCACCGAGATGACCGCGCAGACCGCGGCCCGGGTCGGCATGGGCTTCGAGGAGTTCCAGGCCGCGGCCGCCACCCAGATCCCGGTGCAGCGCGTCGGCTTCCCCGAGGACATCGCCAACGCCATCGCCTTCTTCTCGGGCGACGACGCCGGCTTCGTCTCCGGCCAGGTCATGTACGTCGCCGGCGGACCGCTCAACTGACCCGAAGGGCTGCGGACATCATGACTGTGCAGGACAGTGGAAAGGTCGCGCTGATCACCGGCGCGAGCCGGGGCATCGGCTACGGCATCGCCGAGGCGCTCGTGGCCCGCGGTGACCGCGTGTGCATCACCGGACGCGGCGAGGACGCGCTGAAGGAGGCCGTCGAGGCGCTCGGGTCCGACCGGGTCATCGGCGTGGCGGGCAAGGCGCACGACGAGGCGCACCAGGCCGCGGCCGTCGAGCGGACCATGGAGGCGTTCGGTCGGGTCGACTTCCTGGTGAACAACGCCGGTACGAACCCGGTCTTCGGCCCGATCGCCGAACTCGACCTCAACGTCGCCCGCAAGGTCTTCGAGACGAACGTGGTCTCGGCGCTCGGCTTCGCGCAGCAGACCTGGAAGGCCTGGCAGAAGGAGAACGGCGGGGCGATCGTGAACATCGCCTCCGTCGCGGGCGTCTCCGCCTCGCCGTTCATCGGCGCGTACGGAATGAGCAAGGCCGCCATGATCAACCTGACCCTTCAGCTGGCGCACGAGTTCGCGCCGGTCGTACGGGTCAACGCGATCGCTCCCGCGGTCGTGAAGACCAGGTTCGCCCAGGCCCTGTACGAGGGGCGCGAGGCGGAGGCCGCCGCCTCCTACCCGCTCGGCCGGCTCGGTGTCCCCGAGGACATCGGCGGCGCGGCCGCCTTCCTCACCTCGAACCAGTCCGACTGGATCACCGGGCAGACCCTCGTCGTCGACGGCGGCATTTTCCTGAACGCGGGCGTGGGCTGAGAACGGCCTGAGCCGGTTTGGCCCTGATTGAGTCAAGTGCCCCGTCGGGCCTCTGGATTGACCCGGCGGGGCGCTGCGGTATGGTCTGCCGACCCATGGCTGATCGAGGAGCGTGCACGTGTTCTACCGGGCCAGTCTGCAGGCTGCTGCAGCCCTTGCTTCCCTGTCTCTGCTGGCCGGCTGCGGTCTGTTGTCCGACAGCGGTTCGGATGTGGAGCAGAAGCTAGCTGTCGGGACGACCAGCGAACCCTCCACCCTCGACCCGGCGGCGGCGTGGGACGGCTCCTGGGAACTGATGCGCAACGTGTTCCAGACCCTGGTCAGCTTCCCCACCGGAAGTACGACCCCCGAGCCCGACGCCGCGGACCACTGCAAGTTCACCGACACCACCAGCACCGCCTACCGCTGCACGCTCCGCGAGGGTCTGAAGTTCTCCAACGGCGACAAGCTCGACGCCGAGGCCGTGAAGTACTCCATAGACCGGATCAGGACGATCGCGGTCAAGGGCGGGCCCAACGGCATGCTCGGCTCGCTCGACCGGGTGGAGACCAAGGGGGACAGCGAGGTCATCTTCCATCTGACCAAGCCGGACGCCACCTTCCCGTTCGTGCTGGCCACCCCCGCCATGTCACTGGTGGCGCCCAGCGAATACTCGGAACACAAGATCCGCGACGACGGCAAGGTCACCGGTTCCGGTCCGTACCTGCTGGACTCGTACAAGCAGGGCGACCGCTCCGTGCTGGTGAAGAACCCCGACTACAAGGGGTTCGCCGACCGCAAGAACGACGCCGTGACCATTCGGTACTTCAAGGAGTCCGGCGCCATGGTGAAGGCGCTGGAGAAGAAGGAGATCGACGCCACCTACCGGGGCCTGTCCGCCGAGGAGGTCGTCAGCCTGGAGGACAACCAGAACAAGAAGAGCGACCTCCAGCTCGTCGAGACGGTCGGCGCCGACATCCGCTTCCTGGTCTTCAACCCGAAGGACCCGGCCGCGGGGAACCCGGCCGTGCGGCGGGCGATCGCCCAGCTCGTGGACCGGGACGCGCTGGTGGCCAAGGTCTACCGGGGCACCTCCGAGCCGCTGTACTCCATGGTGCCCAAGGGCATCGCCGGGCACACGACCAGCTTCTTCGACACCTTCGGCGATCCGAGCAGGAAGAAGGCCCAGAAGATCCTGACCGACGCGGGTATCAACAAGCCCGTTTCGATGACCTTCTGGTTCACCACCGACCGGTACGGCAGCTCGACGGCTCCCGAGTTCGACGAGCTCAAGCGCCAGCTGGAGGCCTCCGGTCTCTTCAAGATCACTCTGAAGAGCCGGCCCTGGAACAAGTTCCAGGAGGGCTTCACCAAGGGGGAGTACCCCGTCTTCGGCCGAGGCTGGTTCCCGGACTTCCCGGACCCGGACAACTTCATCGCCCCCTTCGTCGGCAAGGACAGCATCACGGGCATGCCCTACGTGAAGGACGAGATCACGAAGCAGGTGCTGCCCCAGACCCGCAAGGAGAGCGACCGGGGCGCGGTCAGCCAGCAGTTCGAGGTGGCGCAGAAGGCACTCGTCGACGACGTCCGGCTGCTGCCGCTGTGGCAGGGCAAGCTGTACGTGGCGGCGGGCGAGGACATCGGCGGCGGCGAGCGGGCGCTGGACCCGCAGACGGTCATGCAGATGTGGGAGCTGTACCGCAAGGCGAGCTGGTAGGGAGCGGGCTCCCGGGCCCGCTGTCAGTGGCCGACGGTAGGTTCTGAGGTCAGGAACCAATTGCTTACCGGAGGTTGTTGAAGTGACCGACACCGACCTGCTGCCCGAGTCCTGGCGCGGCGTCCTCGGCGAAGAGCTGCAGAAGCCGTACTTCAAGGAGCTCACCGAGTTCGTCGAGGAGGAGCGGGCCGCCGGGCCGGTCTACCCGCCGCGCGAGGAGGTCTTCGCCGCGCTCGACGCCACCCCGTACGACCGGGTGAAGGTGCTGGTGCTGGGGCAGGACCCGTACCACGGCGCGGGCCAGGGGCACGGGCTGTGCTTCTCCGTCCGGCCGGGCGTGAAGACCCCTCCCTCCCTGCGGAACATCTACAAGGAGATGCAGGAGGAGCTCGGCCTGCCGGTCCCGGACAACGGGTATCTGATGCCCTGGGCCGAGCAGGGAGTGCTGCTCCTCAACGCCGTGCTGACGGTGCGCGCCGGTGAGGCCAACTCGCACAAGGGCATGGGCTGGGAGAAGGTCACCGACGCGGTGATCCGCGCGGTCGCCGCCCGCCCGGATCCCGCGGTCTTCGTGCTCTGGGGCAACTACGCGCAGAAGAAGCTGCCGCTGATCGACGAGGAACGCCATGTGGTGGTGAAGGGCGCGCACCCCTCGCCCCTCTCGGCCAGGAAGTTCTTCGGGTCCCGCCCGTTCACCCGGATCAACGAGGCCGTCGCGGCGCAGGGGCACCAGCCCATCGACTGGCGCATCCCCGACCTGGGCTGATGGCGCGCCGGAGCCTGAGTGCGATTGGGCGTCGCGGCGGTTAGCGTCGAACCGGCCGGAACCATCCGGAACCGTCCGGAAACCGTCGGATCCGGCCGGGCGCAGGTGGACGGGTGCGAGGGAGACCGCAGTGACGGAGCAGCAGGAGGCGTCGCCGGACGTCGTCATGACCAGAATCGGCCAGGCGATCATGCTGCTGCACGGCGGCGACCGGGAGGAGGCCCGCAACCGCTTCGGCCTGCTCTGGGCGGAGATCGGCGAGGACGGTGACGCCCTGCACCGGTGCACTCTCGCGCACTACATGGCGGACACGCAGGACGATCCCGGGGACGAGCTGGCCTGGGACCTGCGGGCGCTGACCGCCGCTCAGGCGCTCACCGACGAGCGGGTGGCGGAACACCGCGACGCCCTCGCGGTGCGTGCCTTCTACCCGTCGCTCCACCTCAACCTCGCGGCGGACTACGTCAAGCTCCAGCGTCCCGCGGCGGCCCGCGTCCATCTGGACCGGGCGAGGGACGCCTCCGGCGTTCTCGCGGACGACGGGGCCGACGACGGCTACGGGGGCGGGGTCCGCGCGGCCATCGGGCGGCTGGAGCGGCGGCTGCGGGAGTTCTGAGCCGGGAGTCCGGGCGAAGAGAGAGCGGCGGGGGGGGGGGCCCCCCGCCCCCCCCCCCCGACGGACGGGGT
>NZ_JBHXUW010000013.1:0-95782 GCF_042672475.1 Streptomyces sp. NPDC127177 | reverse complement strand
CTCGGGGGGGGGGGTCGGGGGTGCCTGGGGGGGGTGGGCGGGGGGGGGGGGGTTTTTGTGCGCGGGGTGTCGGGGCTTTGATTGCGGGGGGTGGGGGGTTCGGCGGCGCCCCGCTCCCCGTTCGTCCTGTGTGGTCAGCGGGTGTAGGTGTGATCGCAGATCCGCGACTGCGGACTTCCCGCGGGCCAGTGCCCGTATCCCCGCCCGAGCGCGCAGACGTTCCGTCCGTCGACCGGAGCGGGCAGGACGGGCACGGGGACGGGGGGTGTGGCCGGCACGGCCCGGCGCGGGCGCGGCGTGGCGGCGTGGTCGTGTGCCGGCGGGACACGGGGTCCGGTCTGCGGCGCGGCCGGGGAGGCGGCGGGCGTCCGGCCGTCGGCGGCCGAGTGGGACGGTTTCGGGTCCGGCAGGGCTTCCAGGGTGTCGCGGACCGGTGGCCGGCCGATCTGCGGGGCCAGATCGCCGGCCGGCCGGCCGGTCGCCGGACGGGGCGGGGTGGCGGGGTGCGGCTGCACTGACACGCACCCGGACAGGGCCGTGACCGCCACGCACGCCAGGAGCTTCACGATGGTTCTGGTTCGATGCACGTGATCAACTCTGCTGGGCGTACGGGTCCTTGAGTGCGCCGGAAACCCCGGATTGGCCCGCACGAGTGACCCGGTCAGCGCGACGCGCCGCGTGTCGTGCCCCGGCCGCCGCTCGGCATCCGCGCGTCAGTGCCCGAGCATCCCGCGCAACAGCTCCGCGAAGCCGGTGCGCAGTTCCTCCTCGGAGGGCACGGACCGGCTGTAGGAGCCGGCCGCGCACGAGAACATCAGCCCCTCGCACCAGGCCACCAGGGACAGGGCGTGCCGTTCGGGCTCGGACGAACCGGCCGCCGTCATCAGCGCGACCAGCGGTTCGCGGAACTGCCGTCCCGTCGCGTCGAAGAACGCCCGTAGCTCGGGGCGGCGGGTGGCTTCCAGGGCGAGTTCGTAACGACAGAGAAGCAGCTCGCGATGGCGGGTCAGATAGCGGTGCAGAGCCAGGGCGAGGCCGGCGATGAGGGCGTCCCGGCCGGACCGGGCGGACAGGCCGGCGGACGGGCCGGGGGCGCCGCCCGTCCCGCATGCCGCCGGGCCCGGAGCCGGGAGCTCGCCGGGTGCGAGGACCCGGGCCTCGCGTTCGGCCAGTCGACGCACCGTCGCCTCCAGCAGGGACTGCCGGGTGCGGGCGTAGTTGGACGTCGACCCCTGGGGGAGTGCGGCCCGTTCGTCCACCGCCCGGTGGGTCAGCCCGCGCATTCCGCGCTCCGCCAGCAGGTCGAGAGCGGCGTCGGTGATCAGGTCCCCGCGGGCGGAGCCGGTCGTGGTGCGTGTGGCCATGGGATCAACCTACCGTCGGAACTACAGCTGTAGTACGTTGGTGGTGCCACTACAGGTGTAGTGCTAGGGGAGCCGGGATCGAGGAGGAGTCATGGACACACCGCGCGCGGTCGTCATCGGCAGCGGAATCGGTGGTCTCACGGCCGCGGTGGCCCTGCACAGGTCGGGCTGGCAGGTCACCGTCCTGGAACGGGCCGGGTCCCTGGAACCGGTCGGCGCCGGAATCAGTCTCGCCCCCAACGCCCAGCGCGCCCTGGACGTCATCGGGCTCGGTGACGAGATCAGGTCCCTGGCCGCCTGGCAGGGGGAGGGCGGCATGCGCTCCCCGGACGGCCGCTGGCTCTCCCGCACCGACAGCGCAGCCGCGGCCGAGCGCTTCGGCGGCCCGCTCGTCCTGCTGCACCGGGCCGCCCTGATCGACCGCATCGCCGCCCGGCTCCCCGCGACGGCCATCCGCACCGGCTGCCCGGCCGCCCTGGTGGACGCGGGGGTCGTGGGCGGGCGGCCCGCCGTGATCGGCACTCCGGGCTCCACCGTCGAGGCCGAGCTCGTGGTCGGCGCGGACGGCATCCACTCGGCCGTGCGCGGCACGCTCTTCCCGGACCACCCGGGGCCCGCGTACGCCGGTTTCACCACCTGGCGCGTGCTCGCACCCGCACCCGCCGAGCCGTTCGCCCCGCACGAGACCTGGGGCCGCGGCGCCCTCTGGGGCACCCAGCCGCTCAACGACGGCCGGATCTACGCGTACGCGGCAGCCGTCGCACCGGCCGGTGAGCGGGCCGCAGACGACGAGCGGGCGGAGCTGCTGCGCCGGTTCGGCGACTGGCACCGGCCGGTCCCCGGGATCATCTCGGCCGCCGAAGCCGCAGGAGTCCTGCGCAACGACGTCCACCAGATGACCGAACCACTGCCCGCCTTCCACCGGGGCCGCACGGTGCTCCTCGGGGACGCCGCCCATGCCATGGCACCCACCCTCGGCCAGGGCGGCAACCAGGCGATCGAGGACGGGATCGTGCTCGCCCACCACGTGACACCGGGCGTCGACCTGGGCGCGGGCCTTGCGGCGTACACCGCCGACCGGCTGCCGCGTACCTCCGCCATCGTCCGCAAGGCCGGGCAGGTGTCCCGGCTCATGCGCCTGACCAGCCCCTCGGCCGTCGCCGTACGCGACTTCGTGATGTCCACCGTCTCCCGGCTCGGGCCCGGAATCGTCCTGCGCACCTTCGACGGGATCGCCGACTGGCAGCCCCCGCAGCACACGTATGCTGCCCGGACGACGGACGCGCCGGCGGCACCGCAGCGGCCCCACACGGACGAGGGCCGCGACGTACGGCGCTGACCAGCGAGAGGAAACCCTGTGAAGGTCGGCTGCATCGGGCTCGGCGACATCGCGCAGAAGGCGTATCTGCCGGTACTCACCACCCTGCCGGGGGTCGAACCGCATCTGCAGACCCGAACCCCCGCCACCCTGGACGCGGTCGCGGCGACCCACCGGATTCCGTCCGGACAGTGCCACCGCGACCTCGACTCGCTGCTCGCCGTGGGGCTGGACGCCGCATTCGTGCACGCCCCGACCGCCGCACATCCGGAGATCGCCGGCCGGCTGATCGAGGCGGGCGTACCCACGTACGTCGACAAGCCGCTCGCGTACCGGCTCGCGGATTCCGAGCGGCTGGTGGAGCTGGCCGAGGCACGCGGCGTCAGCCTCGCCGTCGGTTTCAACCGCCGCCTGGCGCCCGGTTACGCGCAGTGCGTCGAGCACCCGCGCGAGCTGATCCTCATGCAGAAGAACCGGGTCGGGCTGCCGGAGGAGCCGAGGACCATGGTCCTCGACGACTTCATCCACGTGGTCGACACCCTGCGCTTCCTCGCTCCCGGGCCGGTCGAGCACACCGTCGTACGGGCCAGGATCCGCGACGGCCTCATGCACCACGTCGTGCTCCAGCTGTCCGGGGACGGCTTCACCGCCATCGGCTCGATGAACCGGCTCAGCGGATCGACCGAGGAACGTCTGGAGGTCTCCGGCCAGGACTCCAAGCGCGAAGTCGTCAACCTCGCCGAGGTGATCGACCACAAGGGCCAGCCGACCGTCCGGCGGCGTGGCGACTGGGTGCCGGTGGCCCGCCAGCGCGGCATCGAGCAGAGCGTGCTGACGTTTCTGGACGCCGTGCGGGCCGGGCAGCTGCTCAGCGCGCGGGACGCCCTGGAGACGCACGAGGTGTGCGAGCGCGTCCTGCGCGACCTCGACTCGGCGTAGGACCTTCGGGCGGGCCGGGCGGGCCGGCCGGCCAGCGGCCCCCGGGCCGTGCCGCCGTTCCTCCGGATGCGTGCGGACCGGGCCCGATGCAGGCTGAGGAGATGGACCGTCGGCCCGTGGAGGTGACCTCGTGAAACCCCGCCACGAGCCCGGGGGGTGGAGTGCGCTCCAGCCACCGCCCGGCTACTACTCGGCGGACGGCCGCCCGCCCGATGCCATGCAGCGTGCCCTGATCCTCGACTGGGCGGTCAGTCAGCGGATCGCGAGCGGCTGGCGCATGGAGTCACGCTCCGAGACCCAGGTCGTCATGGTCCGCGGCCGCCCCCTGAACCATGTGCTGCACGCCGTCCTGACGGTGTTCAGCTGTTTCCTCTGGGGCGTGGTGTGGCTGGTGCTGGGCGTCACCAACAAGGTCGAACGGATCGCGCTCACCGTCGACGCCCTGGGCGACATCGTCGTCGTGAACGGTCCGGGCCGGAGCACGTTCTGAACCCGCGCCGCCCACGAACCCCGCGCCACCCACCAGTCCCCGCGCCACCCACCAGTCCCCGCGCCACCCACCAGTCCCCGCGCCACCCACCAGTCCCCGCGCCACCCACCAGTCCCCGCGCCACTCACGAGTCACCGCGCGGACACAGGTCAGTGCGGGGGCCCCGTCGGGGTCTTCGCCGCCCGGACGGCGGGTCGTACCGCTGCCGTCGCCTCTCCGGGAGCGCCCGCGGTGGCCGCACCGGCCGGCACCGCCGGTGCGGGCCGGCGCACGGACCGCACCCCCTCGAAGGCGCAGAAGGCGGCCAGGATGCCGAGTGCGCCGTACAACGGCCAGTCGCCCAGCCGCACGTACAGCGTCGTGCCACTGGCCATCGGCACGCCGAAGACGGCCGCCGCGCTCGTGTCCGTACCGAGCGGAGCGCCGACCGGCTCGCCCTGCGGGCCGTACACCGCACTGACACCGGTGAGCGTGGCGTGCACCATCGGGCGGCCGTTCTCGGCGGCCCGCAGGGCGCCGAGCGAGGCGTGCTGGGCGGGCGCCCAGCCGTGCTGGAAGGACGAGGTGGAGGACTGTGCGATCAGCAGCTGGGCACCGTCCCGGGTGAGCTGCCGGCTCATGTCGGGGAACGCCGATTCGAAACAGACCAGCGGGCCGACACGCGGCGCGTTCGCACCGGGCAGGGCCATCGTGACCTGGCGGGTACCGCGCAGCCGGTCCTCGCCCGCCGCCCGGCCCATGGACGTGGCCCAGCCGAGCGCCGAACGGGCCGGGACGTACTCGCCGAAGGGAACGAGCCGCATCTTGTCGTAACGATCCCCGGTCAGCCCCTGCGGCCCCACCAGGACGGCGCTCTTGAAGATGCCGGTACGGCCCGACGCGTCGGTCTGCCGGGCGTCCACGTTGACCAGTACGTCCGCGCCCACCAGACGCGACAGCGCCGCGATCCGGGCGGTGACATCGGGCCGCCGCACCGGATCCACCCCGACGCTGCTCTCGCCCCACACGACCAGATCGAGGTCGCGGCCCGCCAGCGAGCGCGTCAGCTCCTCACTGCGGGCGAAGCGGCGCTCGACGCTGCCGGAGCCCTCGATCACCCCTGGCTGCACCACGGCGATGCGCGCCACCCCCGACCGCTCGGGCTGCGGCGCCCACATCCACACCGCGCCCACCGCCACGGCACCCACCATGAGCGAGACGACCGCCGCCGTGCGGGCGGCCGACGCCACCAGCAGCACGGTGAACGCGGTGTTCACCGCCACAACCAGCAGGCTCACCAGCCAGACCCCGCCGACCGAGGCCAGCCGCAGCGCAGGCGTCACCTGCCACTGGCTCGCGCCCAGCAGCCCCCAGGGGCCGCCCAGTGCCTCCCAGGAACGGGCCAGCTCGATCATCAGCCAGCCGCACGGCACCACGACCACCGCCGCCGCCACCGTGCCGCCCGACAGCGATCCGCCCAGCAGCCGGGAGACCAGCAGTCCCCACGGGGCCCACAGCAGCCCCAGCAGGGCCGCCAGCACCACGATGAACACATGGAGACTCGGCATCAGCCAGTGGTGCACGGCCAGCATGTAACCGGTGCCGCCGAGCCACCCGTCCAGCGCCGCCCGGCGGTTCGTACCGGCCGAGCGGATCAGCAGCAGCAGGGGCACCAGGGCGACATAGGCGAACCACCACAGCGCGGGGGCGGGGAACGCGAGCGCCGGCAGCGCACCGGCGAGGAGCGCGGCTGTGCCACGCCACAGTCGGGAGCCGAGTATCCGTTCGCCCCGCTCGCGCCGCTGCCCGGCCTCGCTCCGCATGCCGCGCCTCCTCGTGCTGCCCGGATCGCCGGGTCCTTCGGGACCCGTTCCCCTCTTCTCCCCCAGTGTGGGGCAGCGGAAGCGGACCGGGGCGGATCAGCCGGTGGCGAGGGCGCCGGAGAGGCTCCGCCACTTCTCGTGGACGGTCACGCGCCGGATCCGCCAGCCGCTCTCCGTTCGGAGCAGTTCGAAGGTGTAGCGCCCGCCGGAGACGAAGTTCGGTGCGGTCGGCCGGGCTTCGTCCCCACCCCCTGCGGCCGCATCGTCGTCGTTCTCCCACCGCATCGGGTTCATGTAGTCGGCCTGCATCCGGGCGCCGTCGCCCGGGTAGCCGCCGAGATCCTGTAGGTCGAGGCGGCGGTTGACGATCAGATGCTGCCGTACGGGAAAGAGCAGCATCGTCCGCGAGAGCCACTGCGCGACCTCGGCGGCGGTCCCTTCGACGCCGCCCGCGGTGCGGTAGTCCGCACGGCCGTCAGGGGTGAACAGTGCTCGGTAGTCCGTCCATTCGCCGTCGTCCACGGCCACCGCGTAGCCGGTGATCACTGCATCGATGGAGAGCCGGTCCATCACGGTCGAGAGATCCACGCGCTGCGTCATCGGGTCAGTCTGTGCCCGCAGGACCGGGGGGCCAAGGGCCGTGCACCTGCGGGGGCCGGCCCGGGCCGGGCGGCGCGCTCCTCGGTGCGTCGTGTCCGGCACGTCGGACCGCCGAACGCTGTTGTCCTCGTCGGCCGACGTGCCTGCGCCTATGCTCGCGGGATGGAGCAGAGCGAAGTCGTGAAGCGTGTGATCGGCATCCTCACCGAGGCGGGCGAGATGCGCAGGCTCTTGGAGGAGGACCCGGACCGCGGCGACCCGAGCAACGACTCGACCGTGGTGACCGCCCTTCTGAACGAGACGATGCCGCGGATCGCGATCCCCGAGGATGCCACGATCGAGGATGTGGTGGGCCTGGTCGGCAGCGAGGTCGGGGGTGCGGTGGAGCAGTTGGTCGGAGCGTTCACCCTGGCGTTCGCGATGCTGGCGCAGGTGCACGACTCGGGACAGACCGACGTGTCGTCCGCGGACGTACTGCAGGACCTGGCGCTGCGGGCCGAGCAGTTCGGCACCGAGGGACCGGGGGAGACGGAGGTTTAGGGCGTGTTTCGGACGTAGCGCCGTCCGCCCCGGGACAATCGGGACTTCCTGAACACGCCGCAGGAACGACACCCGGACCGCCCCGGGGCGGGGACGCCCTGAGGGGCGCGGGGCATCCACCGGCCCCGCACCGGGCACCAGTTGGTCCGGTACGCCCCCACGGCATCGCCCGAGCCCCCGCACGGCGGCGCTCTCCACGCCGTCCGGCCGTTTCCGGTACCGGTCCGCCGCCCGGTCGTGACATCGTGGGGCGCACACACCCGCTCGTTCGCGGCGCGGGCTGCCGTCCGCTGCCGCGCGGCGGCTCCGGCGCAGGTGGTCGGCGCCGCCGGGACGCGGCCGTGGAGGCGAACACGGGGGGCGCACCGGTGACGGTGCCGACTGCCGGACCGGCGGCAACGGATAGTCTCTGCAAGCCTCGTCGGATACCGGTGCCCTGGTGGGTGTGGGACCGGGACGATGCCACACCCCCGTCGCCGCCGCTGTCCACGGACCGGTCGGCCGCGGGGCTCTCACAGCAACTGCGATGTAACAGGAGACCCGATGGCTGATACCCCGCCCCGCCAGGCCCAGCACCGCTCGGACGAGAGCGCTGCGGGCTCGGCGGCCGAGGCCCCGGGCCGTGTCGAGGCCGTATCGACACCGCGCTACCAGGGGCTGTTCGTCGAACCCGATCTTCCGCCCTTCGTCGAGACCGAGTGACGACACCCGTACCGGGCTCCGCGCTGCCCCCGTTCCCGCTCCGGCGGGCACGGGGGCAGCGCGGTGTCCGAGCCTCCGGCCGTCCGTGCGCGCCCCATCGTGCAGGCTGTCGGAATGAACATCTCTGCCGACGAAGGCTCACCGGAACGAGCGGGCTACCGGCGATCTGCGGGGTCGCCGCGCGGTGAGGCACGCCGCCGTGAACTGCTCGACCGGGTCACCGAGGACCTCTCGGCCAACGGGCTCGTCGATTTCTCGCTACGGCGCGCGGCGCGGGCGGCCGGCACCACCCACAAGGTGCTCCTCTACCACTTCGACGGAGCCGACGACCTCCTCGTGCAGGCCGTCGTCCAACTGCGCGGGCGGCGCATCGGCAGGGCGCTGGACGCCGCCACCACCGAAGGGGACGTCCGCCGGTCACTGGGGGACTGGGTACGGGCCATCTGGCCGATCCTGGTGAGTGAGGAGGCGCGGGTCCTCGACCAGGCCATCGGCCTGGCGATGTACGACCCCGAACGCTACGCCGCACTCGGCCGCGAGGCGTCCCAGCAGTACCTGCCCACTCTGCTGTCCGTCTGTCCGGAGCACTGGTCCGGGCGCCGGAAGCTGGAGGTCGCCGAGATGGTCCTCGCGGCGCTGCGCGGTTTCCTGGTGGACGCCCGGACCAGCGGCGACACCGCGGGGGTCGCGGCCGGCTTCGACGCGCTGGTCAGGGCGCTGGAGCGCGAGGAGGCCGCCGAGGACTGATCGTGTGTGCCCGGGGCCGCGACGCGAGACGGAGGGGATGTCGATGGACAGGATGTGAACCACATGGTTCACTTTTTGGGAGGGATGAATCCCGCCCACCCGGAGGTCGTCATGAGTACGTCCACAGAACGCCAGAAGGTCCGATTCGCGGTGGGCGGCACCGAGTGCGCCGCCTGGTACTACCCGGGGACGAGCGGCGGCTGCGTGGTCATGGCCGGCGGCGGCGGGGTGACCAAGGAGCCGGGCACCGACCCGTTCGCCGCGCGGTTCCACGCGGCGGGGTTCGGGGTCCTCGCCTTCGACTACCGGCGCCTCGGCGAGAGCGGCGGCCTGCCGCGCCAGGTCGTACGCATCAAGGACCAGCTGGCCGACTGGCAGGCGGCGATCGCCTTCGCCGAGACCCTCCCGGACGTCGATCCGGCCCGGATCGCGATCTGGGGCTTCTCCCTGTCGGGCGGACACGTCCTGCGCGTGGCGGCCCGCAATCCGCAACTGGCGGCCGTCATCGCCCAGACGCCCAACGCCGACGGCCCGGCCGCCTCCCGTAACGCGACGCGCCATCAGAAGCCGCTCGCCACAATGCGGCTCACCGGCAGGGCCCTGCGGGACATGGCGGGCGGGCTCCTCGGCAGGCGCCCTCTGCTGGTGCCACTGGCGGGTGAGCCGGGCACCGTCACGATGCTCGCGACGCCGGACAGCCTCGACGGCGACAGGGCCCTCAATCCGGGAAACCGGTATCCGGAGTGGCAGCAGGCGGTGGCCGCACGCTCGGTGTTCGGCATCGCTCTGAACCGGCCCGGCCGCGACGCGCCACGGATCAGCGTGCCGCTGCTCGTGCTCGTCTGCGACCAGGATCTGACAGCCCTGAGCGAACCGGGCGTCAGGGTGGCCGGACGCGCCCCCCGCGCCGAGCTGGTCCGCCTCCCCGGCGGGCACTACGCCCCGTTCCTGGACGAGCACGAACGGGTGGTCCGGGCCGAGCTGGCCTTCCTGCACCGGCACCTTCCCGGCCCGGCGCCAGTAGGCCGGCCCGCTGCCGCTGCCGCTGCCGCTGCCGCTGCCGCTGCTGTGCCGTCGGCGGGGGCGTCGGACGGATCGGGTCGGTCGGGTCGGCCCGATCGGTCGGGTCAGTCGGGTGGTCCGGGTCGGTCGGATCGGTCATGAAGGAGATCGAGCTGTCCGCCGGGACGCTCGCCTACGAGGACACCGGCGGCGACGGGCCCGTGGTGGTCCTGCTGCACGGACTGATGATGGATGCGTCCCTGTGGGAGGCGACGGTCGCCGGACTCTCCGCCGACCACCGGTGCGTGGCCCCGACGCTGCCCCTCGGTGCGCACCGGCACGCGGTGCGCGAGGCCGCGGATCCGTCGCTGCTCGGGGCCGCCCGGCTGGTCGCGGAGTTCATCGACCGCCTGGATCTGCGAAACGTCACCCTCGTCGGCAACGACACCGGCGGGGCCCTCGTCCAACTGCTCATCGGCGATGCCGAAGGCGAGGACGGTGATGGTGACCATGGCGGCGGCGTGGACCGGGTGGGACGCGTCGTGCTCGTCTCCTGCGAGGCGTTCGACAACTATCCGGCACGGGTGACGGGTACGACGCTCGCACTCGCTGGAAGGCTGTCACCCCGTCTCTTCGGGCTCTTCATGCAACAGATGCGGCTACGGGCGGTACGCCGCCTCCCGATCGCGTTCGGCCTGCTGACCGAGCGGGGCGACGCGGCCACCCGGCGGTGGACGCGACCCGTCATGACCCGGCCCGGCATCCGTCGCGACGCGGTCCGAACGCTGAGAGCGGCGGACGCGGACGCCCGCAGGCTGGCCGGGGCGGCCGGAAGCCTGCGGGCCTTCGACCGGCCGGCCCTCGTGGTCTGGGCGGCGGGGGACCGGGTGATGCCGGCCGCCCACGGCCGGCGGCTCGCGGAACTGTTCCCGCAGGGGCGGCTGGCGGAGATCGCCGACAGCCGTACGCTCGTCCCGCTGGATCAGCCCGAACAACTCGCCCTGCAAATAAGGGAGTTCGTGGCCGCGCCCGGCTGATGGGGGAGCCCGTGCCCGAGCCGGGCAGACGGGACCCCGTGGCCACGGGCGGACCGCCCACCGTGCGGCCGCCCCGCGAGGACCTCGCCGCGTACCGGTCGCCTTGCGGCGGCGGCATGCCTATTCGCAGGCCACCCCGTCGCCGTCACGGTCGAGATGGCGCCCGTAGCCGGCGTCACCGGCGTGGATCGGTGCGGCGTTGGCCGCGCGAACGGCGGCGCAGTTGGCGTAGTACGCCGAGTCGGTGCCCCCGTCCGAACCCGAGCCACCGGAGGTACCGGACCCGCCGGAGGTGCCGGATCCGCCGGAGGTACCGGTGTCGGGTGCGACGGTCACCCTCGCGTCGTCCGCCGCAGGGCGATCGCGGTGAGCAGGACACCCCGGTGGGAGAGCCACCGGCCGTTGAACTCCTCGACGCGTTCGCCGTCGACGTGGGGTCCCGGGACGAGCAGCCGCGCGGAGAAGGACTCCGAGCCGGGGTCGATCCGGATGTCCGCCTCGGTGAAGTCGAGCGGGCGCCCGGTGAGCGGGAACCAGACCTTGAACACCGCTTCCTTGGCGCTGAACAGCAACCGGTCCCAGCAGACTCCGGGGGCGGCACGCGTGAACGCGTGCGTCTGCTCGCGCTCCTGCGGCAGCGCGATGAACTCCAGCAGGTTCTGCGGCAGGGGAAGGTCCGGTTCGGCGTCGATGCCCAGCCCCGCGAAGGCGGCGGAGTGGCCGATTGCGGCGGCCCGGAATCCGGGGCAGTGGGTCATGCTTCCGACGAGGCCGGCGGGCCACAGCGGCTCACCGCGCTCGCCCGACAGAACGGGCGCAGGCGGCGCCCCCAGTTCGCGCATGGCGCGGCGTGCGCACAGACGGGCGTTCGCGTACTCCCGGCGGCGCTTGGGCCGGGCGTTCGCGACGGCGGCGGCCTCCTGCGGATACAGAGCCGTCAGCGCCGCGTCGTAGTCGACGAACGTGCTGCCCGTGCCGACCTGAGGGGGCAGCAGTCGGTCCATCACGGCAGCGCTCCGGATCCACGGGCCCCGCTCACAGCGATGGGGCGAGTCCGAACCCGAGGCCCTCGACGGTGAGGGTCGGGTGGCTCCTGCGGCGGCACGACGCCCGGCACCCGCGGGGCTCGTCGAAGAAGCCGCCGCCGCGGAAGACGCGGTAGGGGCCGTAGACCCGGAGGTCGTGGACGTCCCAGCACCACTCCCAGACGTTGCCGATCATGTCGTGGAGGCACCGGGCGTTCGGCTCCCGCGTCGCGACGTCCTGCACGTCGCCCCCGCAGTTCCCGGTGACCGGTGCGCGAGGGCCGGCGGAGCTCACCGGAGCCTCGCCCAGCACAGCGGCGTACTGCTCGCGGGTGACCGGGAGCAGTGCCAGCCGGAAGGCGGCGACCTCGGCCTTCCAGTCCGTCATCGTGCCCTGGTGTCCCGCAGCCGGATCTCTCGGGCGGGCAAGTCGACCATCGGAGCCGCGGCCACCCGGTGCAGTGCTGATTCATGGCTCATCGCGGCCCCGTTCCCATGTGTTCGGTCCGTGCGCTCTGCGTGTGATTCCCGGGCGGTGCCCTGCCGTGTCGTTCCGTGCGGCCAGGGATGCCGCCCGGCCGCCGACCACTCCCGTGAAGTCTGCGGTACCGGGGGCACCCGGGAAGTTCCTGAAGGTCCTTTGAGGCCGGGTCGTGCGGGCCGGCAGGTGAGTGCCGGCCCGCGTCCCGCGGTCCGGTTCCGCATGGCGGCGGTGCCCGTACCGAAAGGGTCAGCCTCGGGGAGCGCCGAGCGACACCGGCAGGGACCGCAGTCCGCGCAGCGCGGTCCCCGGCTGCCAGCGCAGGTCGTCCGGGTCGGCCGCCAGCTGGATGTCCGGGAACCGCTCGATGAGCCGGTCGAAGGCTATCTGGGCCTCCAGCCGGGCCAGCTGGGCACCGACGCAGTAGTGGATGCCGTGCCCGAAGGACAGGTTGGCGTTCCCCTGGCGATGGATGTCGAGGCTGCCCGCGTCCTCGAACTGGGACTCGTCCCGGTTGGCCGACGTGAGAGCGACAACCACCAGTTCGCCCTCCGGGATCACGACCCCGCCCACGTCGATCGGCTCGGTCGTGAACCGCAGGGACGAGGTGTTGACGGGGCTCTCGTAGCGGAGGAGCTCGTCGACCGCTCCCGGCAGCAGGGACCGGTCGGCGCGCAGCGCGGCGAGCTGGTCGGGGTGGCGGAGCAGCGCGAACGCGCCGTTGCCGATGAGGTTGACCGTCGTCTCGTTGCCGGCGACCAGTAGCAGGAACGCCATCGAGACCAGTTCCTGCGTGTTCAGCTTGCCGTCGTCGCTGGAGCGCACCAGCCCGGTGAGCAGGTCGTCGGCCGGTTCGGACCGCTTGCTCTCGATCAGCTCGTGCAGGTACTCGAGCAGGGCCGTCGTGGCCTGCGCCAGGCTCTCCGCGTCCCCGCCGGAGAGTTGGGTCGGGACCCAGCCCTTGAACCGCTCCTGGTCGACGGCGGGCACGCCCAGCAGTTCGCAGATCACCGCCATGGGCAGCGGACAGGCGAAGGCGCGCATCAGGTCCACCTGATCCTGGCCTTCCATGGCATCGAGCAGTTCCGCGGTGATCTCTTCGATCCGGGGACCCAGTTTCTCGACCGCCCGCTGCGTGAACACCTTGTTGACCTGCTTGCGCAGCCGGGTGTGGTCCGGCGGGTCCATGTTCATCATGTGCGCCGCCAATTCGCTGGCGAACACCATTCCCGCGTTGCCCTCGGTGTGCCGCTCGATGACCTTCTGGCCGACCTCGATGTTCTTGGACAGGCGGTTGTCGGTCAGCACGGACTTCGCGTCTTCGTAGCGCGTGACGAGCCAGACCTTGGTCCCGCCCGGGGCGATGATCTCCCGGACCCGTGCCTCGGAACGCAGGACGTCGTACAGAGCGTGCGGATTCTGCTCGAACGCCTTCTCGTCGATCTCGAGCGGGGCCGCATCGCCTGGGCCGCTAGACATGTTTCCTCCCGTATGTCAACTAAGTGACAACAATGACTGGTGACTTTGGCGTGTTAATTGCGAACGAGTGGTAGAGAGGGGGCGGTGCCCTGCAGTGGATCACGAGACTCCGCGTCCCGGCAAGGCTTTCCCTGCGAGCGCAACCGCTCGGGAAATGGCGCGCAATGCTTCCGGCTGGAGGCCGCTCGGCCCATGGGCTCGGCGGGATGGGCGGGATCGATTTGTCGTTCGCCATGCCCATAAGCGGCAGAATGGCTGGACCGAGAGGTAAGAAGGGCAGTTTCCGGCGACTTCTGCTGGCTTGATCCCTTGCCTCGGTGGCTGGATATCGTCGATCGATGCTGGTCTGAACCCGCTCGCCCCTCTCTCGTCGGTAGGGCGCCACCGACTCGTTCATTGCCGCTCTGAACTGGGAAAGCATGGTCCATTTGGCTCGGTGGGGGCAGAGCGGCTGATGGGTGTTCGCCAGGCTCGGCAGGTTCTAAACCCTCAGTGTGAAAACTGGCCGAAACGCATACCGGGGTAGATGGCGTATTGACCGGTGATCATGCGTGTGGTAATTTTCCGAAACATTGATTGGTGATTATTTCTTTGTTGTGCTAACGGGGGAATCGTGGACTCGATGCAGGAACGACATGGCGTTCAGGTCTTGATGTGCGATCCGGAAGGCCCGACAGTGGTCACCGAGCAGGATGCGCTGGACCTGATTGGCGCGGCATTGTTCGACGCTGAGATCGTGGCGCTCCCTGTCAGCCGCCTGGATGACGAGTTCTTCTCGCTCGGCACGCGTATCGCCGGTGAAATCATGCAGAAGTTTGTGAACTACCGGATGCGGCTTGCCATCATCGGTGATATCTCGCGTCACTTGGAATCCAGCACGGCACTGCGTGCTCTCGTCCATGAATCCAACACAGCGAGCCACATTTGGTTCCTTCCCGATGTCGAGGCGCTCGACGCGCGTCTGAGGGGAACAGGCGCAAAGGTGTGATGCCTGCGTGCCCGACGTGATGCACGGCACGTCGGCAATCGGTTCCGAGGGTTGAAGCGCGCCCTTCGGAGAACCCAACACCCCTGCTCATCGCGCACGAGTTCGCGCTATCTGATGGCAGCACGCCCGCCGCGGAGGACGACAGCCCGCTGCCGGTGCGTCCAGACAACATTCACCGCGGGAGCGGCTCGTCAGGAGAAGGTCCTGGTTCGGCGCGCCCGGGTTCGGTCACGGGCGGCCGTCGTGCTGCGCCGAAAACACCGCGAACGACAAGGGGGTCTCCAGCAGTGTCGCAGCATGTCCCCATCGCCGTCATTGGAATGGCGTGCAGGTTTCCCGGTGCGGACAACCACCGCCGGTTCTGGGACCTCCTCAAGAACGCCCGGTCGCCGGTGGGCGAAGTACCACAGACCCGTTGGGACATGGGGAGGGCGGAGGCGGCGATCGCCTCCGGTGGAGGGGCCGGGCGCCCGGGCGTCAGCAGGTGGGCCGGGCTGATCGACGACGTCGACGCCTTCGACGCGCAGTTCTTCCGCTTCTCCCCGCTGGAGGCCGAGAGCGCCGACCCGCAGCAGCGCATCATGCTGGAACTCGTGTGGTCCTGCGTCGAGGACGCGGCCATCGCTCCCGGCCGGCTGTCCGGCCGCGATGCCGGGGTGTTCCTGGGCTCGTTCGGCCTGGACTACAAGGAGCTTCAGGAGAGCCGCTCAGGCGAAGTCGCGGCGCACCACTCCACGGGCACGATCGGGGCGGTCATCGCGAACCGGGTCTCCCACTTCCTCGATCTGCGCGGCCCCAGTGTGGTCGTCGACACGGCGTCGTCGGCCTCCTTGCAGGCCCTCCACCTCGCGGTCCAGTCCCTTCAACACGGCGAGTGCGGACTCGCGTTCGCCGGGGGGATCAACCTCGTGCTGACGCCGGCCCGGCACACCTCGTTCGCCAAGACCGGCATGCTGTCGCCCACCGGCTCGTGCCGCCCCTTCGACGAGCGGGCCGACGGCTACGTCCGGGGCGAGGGCGGGGGCGTTGTCCTGCTGAAGCCCCTCGCGGACGCCGTGCGCGACGGGGACAACGTCTACGGTGTCATCAAGGGCAGCGCCGCGAACCACAACGGCCGGACACGCACACTGACCTACCCCAGCGACCAGGCGCAGGCGCGGGTCGTGGCGGACGCCATCCTCCGGGCGGGCGTCTCCTCCGACACCATCGGGTACGTCGAGGCACACGGCACCGGGACACCGACCGGGGACCCGGTCGAATTCGAGGGCCTGGTGGAGGGCTTCCGTAGGGCGCGCGGCGACGACGCGGACCCGCAACAGCAGAACTTCTGCGGACTGGGGTCGGTCAAGGCCAACATCGGCCACCTCGAAGCCGCCGCCGGGATCGCCGGCCTGCTCAAGGTGCTCCTCGCGATGGAGCACCGGCAGCTGCCCCGCCTGCGGGGCTTCCAGCGGCTGAACCCGCGCATCGACCTGGACGGCACCCCCTTTCACATCGTGGACCGGCTGCGCGACTGGAAGCCCCTGCGGTCGCGGACCGGTGAAACCCTGCCCCGCCGGGCGAGCGTCAGCTCGTTCGGCATCGGCGGCACCAACGCCCACGTGGTCCTCGAAGAGGCTCCCACCACGGCACCGGTCCTTCCGGAGGACCGCCCGGCCTACCTCGTGTGCCTGTCCGCGCGAACCGGCACCGCGCTCCAGCGGCGGCTCCGCGACCTGCGGGACTGGCTCGACGGCGACGGCTCCGAGGCGGATCTGACCAGCCTCAGCGCCACCCTGCTGCTGGGGCGTGACCACTTCGGCTGCCGGACCGCGTTGGTCGTGCGCGACCGCGACGAGCTCCGGACGAAGCTGGCGCTCCTGTCGGAGACGGGCCGGGCCGACGACTGCTTCCACGAGCCGCAGGGCGCACCGTCGGACGGTGAGGAGGCCGGAGCGCCTCGGCCGGCCGTCGAACCCGTGGCCGACACCGGGGCCGATCTCCCGGCTGCCGAGTACCGGGACCGGCTGCTGGACCTGGCGGAGTCCTTCGCCGCAGGACGCGACCACGCGTGGACGGACCTGTTCGCGTCGGCGCCCCGGCGGCTCCGACTGCCGACCTACGCGTTCGACCGCCACCGCTTCTGGATCAGCCGGGACGCGGCCGACGGGGCCGTACCCGTCGGGAGTCCGGCGGCCGTGCAGGACGAAGAGTTGGATCCCGCAACCAAGCAGGAAGGACTCGTGCCGAACATGGTCGGGCAGACACATCCCAGGGAGTGGACGGGCACCGACACCCGGGAGGCCGTCGAGGCGGATCTCCTGGGCATCGTCGGCGAGGTCCTGCGGCTCGAGGTCGACGAGAT
Organism: Streptomyces sp. NPDC127177; assembly: GCF_042672475.1. Taxonomy (NCBI): domain Bacteria; kingdom Bacillati; phylum Actinomycetota; class Actinomycetes; order Kitasatosporales; family Streptomycetaceae; genus Streptomyces; species Streptomyces sp. NPDC127177. The sequence goes on along the minus strand of NZ_JBHXUW010000013.1, from coordinate 78,924 downwards.
CCGTCCGCAGGCCCGGCTGTCCGACCTCGGCTGCGACTCGGTCGGCAACACCGAGCTCGCCCTGCGGCTGAACGAGCACTACGGCATCGACGTCGAGCCGGCGCTCTTCTACACGTACTTCACCGTGGCGATGCTCGCGGACCATCTGCTGGAGGAGCGGTACGCCGGAGCCGTGGCGGGGAAGTACACGGCGACCGACGGCCGGACCGACGGCCGGACCGACGGGGCGACCGTCGGCGGGACGGCCTCTGCCGAAGCGGAGGCCGCGACGGAGGCAGGGGAGGAGGCCGTCCCAGGGGCCCGGCCCCAGCCAGGCCACGGAGCCGATGACAGCGACCACCGCATCGCTGTCATCGGAATGAGCGGCCGATTCCCGCAGGCCCGCACGGTCGAGGAGTTCTGGCAGCTGCTCGCCGAAGGCAGGGACGCGGTGACCCCGATCCCCGCGCACCGGCTGGGCAACTGGGCCGGTGTGGCGGGCGCCTCGGAGGTCCGGGGCGGATGGCTGCCCGGCGAAGCGGAGTTCGACCCGCTGTTCTTCGAGATCTCCCCCAAGGAGGCGGAGCACATGGACCCGCGGCAGCGTCTGCTGCTGCAGGAGTCGTGGCGGGCCCTGGAGGACGCCGGATACGGGGCGAAGCAGCTCGGCGACAACGTCATGGGCATGTTCGTCGGTGCCGAGCAGAGCGACTACCCGGGTCTGGACGGGGACGAGGAGACGCTGACCTCCGGCCATGACGGAATCCTGGCTGCCCGACTCAGCTACTTCCTCGATTTCTCCGGGCCGGTGCTGACCGTCAACACGGCCTGCTCGGCCGGCCTGGCGGCCGTGCACCAGGCATGCCTGAGCCTGCGCAGCGGCGAGTGCGACACCGCGGTCGCCGCGGGCGTCAGCCTCATGGCCGGACCCAGGTTCCACGAGCACGCCACCCAGGCCGGGATGCTGTCACCCGACGGGGTCTGCTACGCGTTCGACAAGCGTGCCAACGGCATGGTCATGGGCGAGGCGATCGCCGCCGTCGTACTGAAGCCGCTGGCCAAGGCGCTTGCCGACGGTGACCGGGTGCACGCCGTCATCACGGCGAGCGGCCTCAACCACGACGGCCGGACCAACGGGATCACGGCTCCCAGCCAGACCGCCCAGGTCGCCCTGCTCGACTCCGTGTACCGGCGGTTCGGAGTCGAGCCGGCCGGCATCGAACACGTGATCGCCCACGGCACGGGCACCAGGCTCGGCGACCCCATCGAGGTGAACGCGCTGACCGAGGCGTTCGGCCGGCACACCGACAAGACCCGGTACTGCGCGCTGACCTCGGTCAAGACGAACGTCGGGCACACCCTGGCCGCCTCGGGCGTGGTCAGCCTGATCGCCCTGGTGCAGGCGCTGCGGCATCGGACGGTCCCCGCGAGCCTGCACTCCGAGCAGGAGAGCGAGTACATCGACTGGACGCGCAGCCCGTTCCGCGTCAACAAGGAGGCCCGCCCCTGGCCGGTCCGGCAGGGGCGGGAACGGACCGGTGCCGTCAGCTCCTTCGGTATCAGCGGGACGAACGTCCACGTCGTGGTGGAGAGCCACGGCGACGGATCGGCCGCGCTTCCGGCCGTCTCCCGGCCCTCTTACCTGCTCGCGCTGTCGGCGAAGACCGAAGAGGCGCTCCGGGAGCGGGTGGCGGACCTGCTCGACTTCCTCCGGACCGGCGGGGCGAAGGACGTCGGTCTCGGGAGGATCAGCAGCACCCTGCTCGCGGGTCGGCACCACTTCGCGCACCGCTGTGCGCTGGTCGCGGAGACCCCCGAGGACGCCGAGCTGCTGCTGCGGCAGGTCCTCGACGGCAAGAAGGACCCCCAGGTGTTCCGCGGGCTGACCGGCCGGGACTTCCGCCCGCAGATCGCGCTCGCCGAGTACGGGAACGAGCTGGTCGGACGCGTCCGTGCGGGGAAGCGGGACGCCCGGTACCGGGACGCGGTCCGGGCCCTGGCCGACCTCTACTGCCAGGGCTACGAGTTGGCCTGGGAGAACCTCTTCGGGGAGGGGCCGCTGCCGTGCGTCTCGCTGCCCGGCTACCCCTTCGCCCGTGAGACCTACTGGACCGATCCGGCGGGGTCCCGCCGAGAGGCGGTGCCGCAGGCGCTTCCCGCGTCCGCCGCACTGCACCCGCTGCTGGACGGGAACGTCTCCACCTTCCGGTCACAGCGCTACACCAAGTGCCTCTCGTCGAGCGAGTTCTTCCTGCGCGACCACATCGTGGACGGGAGGATTTTGCTGCCCGGAGTCGCCCACATGGAGATGGCGTACGCCGCCTCCCGGCTGGCCACCGGCGCCGATTCGGTCACCCTGCGGGGCATCATCTGGGGCCGTCCGATCGTCATGGACAGCCCGTCCCGGACCGTCCACATCGAGCTGACCCCGCTCGAACACGACTCGCTGGAGTTCGTCATCCACGACGAGACCGGCGGCGAGCGCACGGTCTTCTCCCAGGGCCGGGCCGAGTGCGCCGCCGACGGGCCCACGCGTCCGCGCGGCGCGATCGACATCGCCGCGATCAAGGCGCGGTGCGGCGCCCGCCGTGAGAACGGCGAGATCTTCGCGAGCCTTCGGGAACTGGGGTTCGGCTACGGCGAGACCTTTCAGGCCATGCAGGAGCTGTACTGCGGCGAGGAGGAGGCACTGGCCCGGATCGTGCTCGGCGACGGCCTCGACGAGGAGTACCCCCGCTTCACCCTGCACCCCTCGCTGTTCGACGCCGCGCTCAACGCGCTGCGCGGCATCGGGGAGCAGGACGGCGTCCTGCGGATCCCATTCAGCCTCGAAGAGCTCGTGGTCTTCGCACCGATCCCCCGGCAGTCCTACACCCATGCGACCATCCACCGGATCGCCCGGGACGGGACACTGAGCGTCGATCTCTCGCTCTGCGACGACAGCGGCACCGAGTGCGTCAGGCTCACCGGCCTGGTGTTCAAGGAGGTCGTGGCGGACAAGAGCGAGCAACTGCACTACTACGTGCCGCGCTGGACCGACAGCGACAGCGACAGCGACAGCGACAGCGACACCGGCCGCGGGGCGGAGTCCTCTCTGGCGGGAGACACGCTGCTGCTCCTCGACGACGAGGACACGCGCCGTGCTCCGCTGGGCGCGGGGTACGCCGGCCGCGTGGTGCGCGTGCGGAGCGGGAGCTCGTTCCGGGAGTCGGGACCGGACCTGTTCACCGTGGACCGCCGAAGCCCCGAGGACTTCGAACGGCTCCTGCGGGCCCTGGAGGAAGGGGACTCGGCGCCGCGGGCGATCGTGGACTGCTGGCCGCTCACCCCGGACCAGTCCGATCTCACGATCGGCTTGGAGGGGCTGCTGCACCTCTTCCGTGCCGTGCACCGCACCGGGAACGGGCAGGAGGTCCAGTACCTGTCCGTGCACTCGGACCGGACCGGCCCCCAGCAGGCCGCGGCGGAGGCGCTCACGGGCTTCGGCCGCGCCATGACGACGGTCGACCACCTGTTCCGGGTGGGTAGTCTCCAGGTCGCGGACGCGGCGGCGCCGGACGCCGTTGCGGACAGTGTGCTGCGCGAGCTCGACCGGCCGGAGGGGCCCGCGGAACGGGGCTGGCGCGAGATCCGGCACACCGACGGGGCGCGCTCGGAGCGGGTGCTGCAGCCGTGGACCGCCGAAGAGCGCGGCGGTGGCCGCGGGCTGCCCCTCAAGGAGCGCGGCGTCTACCTGCTCAGCGGGGGCGCCGGCGCCCTGGGGCTGCACCTGGCCGGGTACCTGGCCAGGGAGTGCCGGGCGAGGCTGGTCCTGCTCGGCCGGCGGGAGCCGGACGTCTCGCTGCGGGCGCAGTTCGCCGCCCTGGAGGAGGCCGGGGCCGAGGTCTTCTACGTCCCCTGCGACGTGACCGACCGCGACGGCGTGAGCCGGGCACTCGACGCGGCGAAGGAGCGCTTCGGCGGTGTTGACGGCGTCTTCCACGGCGCGGGCGTCATGGGCGGTACGGGCGTCATGGATGCCGACTGGGCCGATTTCGAGAGGGTCCTGGCGCCGAAGACCCGGGGAACCGTTCATCTCGACGAGCTGACCGCCGGCGAACCGCTCGACTTCTTCGTCGTGTTCTCGTCCATCGCCGCCTACGTCGGAGATTTCGGACGGGGCAGTTACGCCGCCGCCAACCGGTTCCTCGACAGTTACATCCGGCACCGGGAGGAACTGCGGACGCGGGGCCTGCGCCGCGGCCGGTGCATCTCGGTCAACTGGCCCTACTGGGCCGAGGGCGGCATGCTCGGTGAGCTCGCCGAGGACGGCCCCGCGAAGACGCTCTACCACGACCACTCGGGCATGCGGGGACTGCGGACCGAGGAGGGCATCGGGGCGCTGCTGGCGATCCTGGAGTCCGACGAGAACCAGGTCGTCGTGACGAAGGGGGAGCGCAAGAAGATCGAGCGGGTCCTGCGGGTCCCGGGAGCCGAGCGGGCCGGTGCGGAAACGGCCGGAGCCCGGACCGCGGACACGGCCGGCGCCGCGCCGGTGACCGTGGACGCCGTGGTCGCGGAGAGCACGGAACCGGAGCCCGCCGGGGACTCCGGCGAGCTGTTCACCCGGACGGTCGGCTACCTGAAGGGCCGGCTGTCGCAGGTCTTCCGTATTCCGCAGGGGCGGATCGACGCCTCCGCGGAGCTGGGGGAGTACGGCATCGAGTCCATCCAGATCATGGAGCTGATGAGGCTCCTGACCAAGGACTTCGCATCGCTCCCGGGGACGCTGTTCTTCGAGTACCGCACGATCCAGGAACTGGCCGAGTACTTCACCGAGCACCAGGCCGCGCGGCTGACCGAGCTGCTGGGGCCGTCGCGGTCCGCCACCGCGCCGCCGGCGCCTGCGAAGCGCGCGCCCGCGGCCGCTGCGCCGGCCTCCCCGCCGGTCCCGGCGCACATGCGGTCCGCCGAGGTCCGGAGCGGCTCCGTGACCCCCCAGGAGGCACGGCCGGCCGGGCGGGCTGCCGGACGGCCCGGGGGACGCCCGCGTGACGTGGCGATCATCGGCATGAGCGGTAGGTATCCGAAGGCGTACGACCTCGACGAGTTCTGGAAGGTGCTGGAGCGCGGCCAGGACTGCATCGAGGAGATCCCGTCGCGCCGATGGGACAAGGAGCTGTACTACGCGGCCGAGAAGACACCCGGCAAGAGCTCCAGTAAGTGGGGGGGCTTCATCGACGGAGCCGAGGACTTCGACGCGTTGTTCTTCAACATGTCGGCGAACCAGGCCGCGCTGACCGACCCCCAGACCCGGCTGTTTCTGCAGGCCGCCTGGGAGGCGATGGAGGACGCGGGCCACACGCGCCGGTCCCTGAGCCCCGACAAGGCCCGCAAGGTCGGCGTCTACCTGGGCATGATGTGGAACGAGTACCAGCTGTACAGCGGCGACGACGTCGTCCTGTCCGACCGCGCCGCCGCCTCCAACGCCGTCTCCTACTTCTTCGACCTGCACGGGCAGAGCCTCACCGTCGACACCGCCTGCTCCTCGTCGCTCTACGCGATAGCCATGGCGGTCGAGAGCATCCGCAACGGCTCCTCGTCCCTCGCGTTCGCCGGCGGGGTGAACCTGTCGCTGCACCCCAACAAGTACGTCTCGCTCAGCCAGATGAACTTCTTCTCCGAGGACGGACGCTGCCGCTCCTTCGGTGAGGGCGGCACGGGCTACGTACCGGGCGAGGGCGTCGGCTGCGTCCTGCTCAAGTCGTACGACCAGGCGGTCGAGGACGGCGACCACATCCACGGGGTGATCCGCGGCGTCGCCACGGTCCACGGCGGCAAGACCAACGGCATGACCGTGCCCAACCCCCTGGCGCAGGCGGACATGGTCTCCGCCGCGCTGGCGGACGCCGGGCTCTCGGCCGAGGACATCAGCTACGTCGAGGGCCACGGCACGGGCACCTCCCTCGGCGACCCCATCGAGATCACCGGTCTGACACGGGCGTTCCGCAAGCACACCGACCGGAAGCAGTACTGCCCGATCGGATCGGTGAAGTCGAACATCGGCCACCTGGAGGGCGCGGCCGGTGTCGTCGCCGTCACCAAGGTCCTGCTCCAGATGCGGCACGGCATGCTCGTGCCCTCCCTCCATTCCGAGCAGCTGAACCGGCACATCGACTTCCCGAACTCGCCCTTCCACGTGCAGCGCCGCCTGGAGCCCTGGGAGCGCCCCACCTGGACGGTCGACGGGGTGCAGCAGACCCTGCCAAGGATCGCCGGCGTCTCGTCGTTCGGCGCGCACGGCGCCATCGCGCACGTGATCATCGAGGAGTACCGGGCCGGGGCCGAGAGGCCGCCGCGCCCGTCCCGCGACCCCCTGCCGGAACTGCTGGTGCTGTCGGCGAAGGACGACGAGCGGCTCCGGGCGAAGGCCCGGAACCTGCTCGCGTGGCTGGACCGGGCCGGCCGCGACGCCGACCCCGCGGACATCGCCTACACCCTTCAGGTCGGCCGCGAGGCCATGGAGGAACGCCTGGCCCTGGTCGCCGACGGGCGGGACGCGCTGCGCGAGCGGCTGCGCGCGTTCCTCGACGGTGAGCAGGAGGACGACGCGAACGTCTTCCGCGGCGGCGTGCGGCAGAACAAGGACTCCGTCGCCCTCCTCGAAGCCGACGAAGAGATGCGGGCCCTGGTGCGGCAGTGGCTCGCACAGGGCCGGTACGACAAGCTGGCCAACGTCTGGGTCAAGGGCCTGGCCCTCGACTGGACGTCCTTGGCCCGCCACGTCGAGCCGCGCCGCATCCCCCTGCCGACGTACCCGTTCGTCCAGGAACGCCACTGGCTCGACGCCCCTCCCGCGCTCGCCCTCCAGCCGCCCCGTCCGGCGGCTCCGGCCGAGCCGGCGGCGGCCGGCCGGGTGCCCGCGGAAGGGCCCGTCGGCGAACGGACCCGGCCGCTGGCCTTCGTGGAGGCCTGGGAGCCGGCGCCGCTGGGCGCGGGCACAGCCCCCGCGCCGCGCGGCATCGTGTTCCTGTGCACGGGCACCGAGCGTCAGGAGGAGGTCGCCCGGGCGGCCCGAAAACTCGGCCCCGGCCTCCGCACGGTCTTCGTCGGACGCGGGGACGGCTTCCGCACGACGGGTCCCGACCGCTACGAGGTCCGGCGCGGCTCGGCCCAGGACTACCGGGACGCCTTCCGCGCCATCGTGGCCGGCCCCGGTCCCGTCGACGCGGTCGTCAGCATGGAGGCGCTCGAACCCGGAGCCGTCGACGGCGACTTCGGCGATGTCGTGCTGACGCTCCAGGCCATCGCCGAAGCCGGACTCGACGTACGGCGCCACCTGGTGGCCGGGCAGTACCGCGACGGCCGGGAGCGCGCGCTACTGGAGGCGCACCTCGGTTTCGAGCGCTCGCTGGGCCTGGTGATGCCGAAGCTGTCGACGGTGGCCGTGCTCCAGGACGCCGACGATCCGCAGCGGCCGGCGGACGCCGCGGCCTGGGTGACCAGGCTGGTCGCCGAGTTGCGCCAGGAACCGGCGGTCAGCGCGTCGTACCGGTCGGGCGGGCGCTTCGTGAGCCGTGTCCGTGAAGCCGTGTTGGAGGAGGACCGTGCCGGAGCGCTCCGGCACGGCGGCACCTATCTGATCACCGGCGGCTGCGGCGGGCTCGGGCTGATCACGGCCAGGCACCTCGTTGAGCACTTCGCGGCCAACGTCGTCCTGACCGGCCGCTCCCCGTTGGACGAGGCACGCCGGGAGACCCTGCGCGGGCTCGGCGCCGGAGACCGGGTCCTGTACGTCCAGGCGGACAGCTGCGACGCGGACGCCATGACGGGGGCCGTGGCACGGGCGCGCGAGAGCTTCGGTGCCCTGCACGGAGTCATCCACGCCGCCGGGGTCCAGGGGCAGGGAAGCGTCCTGGAGAAGGACCTGCGCTCCTTCGAGGCGGTCCTCGACCCCAAGATCCGGGGGACGCTGGTACTGGACGAGGCGCTGGCCGGCGAAGAGCTGGACTTCGTCTGCTACTTCTCCTCCACAGCAGCCGTCATCGGTGACTTCGGCACCTGCGACTACGCGGTCGGCAACCGCTTCCAGATGTCCTACGCCCGGCACCGCGAGGAGCAGGTGCGCGCGGGCCGCCTGACCGGACGGAGCCTGGTGGTCAACTGGCCGCTGTGGCGCGAGGGCGGCATGGGCTTCGACCGCGACACCACCACGATGCTGCTGAAGTCCAGTGGCCAGGACTTCCTGGAGACGGCGGACGGCATCGCCCTCTTCGAGCAGCTGCTGTCCCAGCCGGCCGCTCAGCACATGATCCTGGTCGGCAGTCCGAGCCGGGTCTCCCGGTTCCTGGGGCTGACGCCCACCGCCGACGCCCCGGCGCGGCCGACGGCCGACGAGGCCGCGGCCCGGCCGGCCGGCCCGGCGAACGGGAGCGCCCCGGACCCGGCACAGGCCCCGGTCGCGGAGGAACGCCTGGCACACGATCTGCGCCGGATCGTCAGCGGCGCGGTGGGCCTGTCCCCGGACAGGCTCTACGAGGACGACAACCTCGCGGACTACGGCTTCGACTCTGTGAGCCTCGCCGGACTGGCCGCCGGGCTGGGCGAGTACTGGGGCGTCTCGGTGACACCGGCCCTCTTCTACAGCCGCTCCACGCTGCGCAAGCTGCGCGAGTACTTCGCCACGGAGCACCGGGAGGTCCTCGCGGCGTTCTATCTCGCCCAGGCCACCCGCGGCGCCGCTGCCGGGCCCGTCGGAGCGGAGTCCGCACCCCCGGAGGACGTGATGCCCCCGGCCGGCCGGCCGGCCCCGAGCGCCGAGCCCGCCCAGGGCGCCGGCGGGACCCCTGGCCCTGACTCCGCAGGCCGGAAGCCGCACCCGGCCTGCGGGGACGACGACGCCATCGCGGTCATCGGCATGAGCGGGCGGTTCCCCGGCGCCGACGACCCTTCCGAACTGTGGTCGGTCCTCGCGGAGGGCCGCGACACCGTCACCCCCGTCTCCCGCGAGCGCCTCGACCTGTGGGGCGAGCCGCACGACAGCCCCTTCGCGGCCGTCCGGGTCGGCCAGGTGTCCGACCCGGACGAGTTCGACCCGCTGTTCTTCGAGATCTCCCCGAACGAGGCGCGGAGCCTGGATCCGCGCCAGCGCCTGCTGCTCCAGGAAGCGTGGCACGCCCTGGAGGACGCCGGCTGGACGCCCGCGTCGACCCGTCGGGTCGGCATGTTCGTGGGGGTCGAGCAGGGTGACTACGACATTCCGGACCCCGAGGCGGGCAGCATCACCGCCAACCACGACGGCATCCTCGCAGCACGCCTCTCGTACCTGCTCGACCTGAGCGGCCCCGTGATGGCCATCAACACCGCCTGCTCCTCCGGGCTGGTCGCCGCCCACCAGGCCTGCGCGAGCATCCGCTCCGGCGAGTCCGACGTCGCCCTGGCCGCGGGCGTCAGCCTGATCACCACCCCTCAGCTACTGACCCGGACCAAGCAGGCGGGCATGCTGTCCGAAGACGGTGTCACCTACGCCTTCGACAGCCGTGCGAACGGGATGGTGCTCAGCGAAGCCGTCGCCGTCGTGGTGCTGAAGCGGCTCTCGGCGGCGGTGGCCGACGGCGACCGGATCCACGGTGTCATCCGTGCCAGCGGCATCAACTACGACGGCAGGTCCAACGGCATCACCGCCCCGAACGGTGACGCCCAGGTCGCGCTGCTGCGCGACACCTACCAGCGGCACGGCATCGACCCGGCGGACATCGAGTACGTGGTCGCCCACGGCACCGGCACGCGGCTCGGCGACCCCGTCGAGGTCAACGCGCTCAACGACGTCTTCCGGAGCTTCACCGGCAAGCGGGGCTACTGCGCCCTGACGTCCGTGAAGCCGAACGTCGGGCACACGCTCGCGGCCTCGGGTCTCGTCAGCCTCATCGGCGTCCTGCAGGCCATGCGCCACGAGACGATCCCCGGATCCCTGCACTGCGCGCACGAGAACGAATACATCGACTGGAAGGACAGCCCGTTCTTCGTCAACAGGACGAACCGGGCATGGACCCAGGTCCCCGGACACAGGAGCCTCGCCGCCATCAGCTCCTTCGGCATGAGCGGTACCAACGCCCACATGGTGGTGGAGAGCCGTCCGGCGGGTGGCGAGGAAGAGGTCGTGGAGATGTCCGCCCATCTGCTGGCCCTGTCGGCCAAGTCCGAGGAGTCGCTGCGGCAGCGCGTCGCCGACCTCGTCGACTTCCTGGAGGCCCCCCGGAAGTCCCATGGACTGCGGGACGTCAGTGCGACGCTGCTGGATGGCCGGCCGCACTTCCGGCACCGCTGCGCGGTCGTGGCCCGGGACACCGCCGAGGCGGTCCGGCTGCTGCGCGCGTGGTCCGCGGCCGGGCACCACGATGTCCTCACCGGCCAGGTGCCCCGTGGATTCACTCCGCACGACGAGGCCCGGCGGGCCGGGGACCGGCTGCTGGAGGAGGCTGCCGGGCAGGCAGACGGGGTCGTGCTCCGGGACGCCCTGCGCGCCGCGGGAAAGGCCTACTGCCAGGGGTACGACCTGGAGTGGCGCCGGCTGTTCGGCGGCCGGCGCACCGCGCCGGTCGCGCTGCCCGGCTACCCGTTCGCGAAGAAGCGTCTGTGGCGCCGGCCCGCGCAGCGGACGGCGCCGGGCGGGACCCTCACGGCCGGTTCCTCCCGCGCCGTCGGCACCGGACACCGGTTCGACACGACGCTTACCGGGTCGGAGTCGTTCCTGCGCGACCACGTCGTGGCCGGCGAGAAGGTCCTGCCGGGCGTCGCCCACCTGGAGTTGGTCCGGGCGGCCCACGCCGCGCAGCGGAACGCGCCGACGACCGCAGTAACCTTCCGCGACGTCGTGTGGCTGAGGCCGGTGCGGGTCGACGGCACCCCCGTCGACCTCCGGGTCGAACTGGAGCCGGACGGAGCCGCGGGGAGCCGCTACCGGCTCCTGGCGCCCGGAGCCGACGGCCCGGTCGTGCACAGCCAGGGGCGCCTGGAGCAGGGGAACGGATCCGTGTCGCGGCCACGCCTCGACCTGGAGGCCCTGCGGACCGAGTGCGGACGCTACGAGACGGCCGCGGGCGAGATGTACCTCGCCTACCGGCGCCAGGGCATCGCCTACGGCCCCTCCTGCAGGGGAGTGAAACGACTCCTCGTGGGAGACGCACAGGTGCTCGCCGAACTGGAGCTGCCCGAGGCGCCCGAGTATGGTCCGGGCGACCCGGAACTGCCCCCGGGGCTCCTCGACTCGGCACTCCAGGCCTCCGCGGGCCTGCGGACCGCCGGCGGACTCCACCTTCCGTACGCTGTCGGAGCCGTGGAGGTCCTGGGCCCCTGCGAGCCGGTCATGTGGGCATGGCTCAGGAGCACCACGGAGGACGGTGCCGAGTTCGACGTCGACATCTGTGCCGCGGACGGGGAGGTCCGCGTGCGGTTCGCGGCCTTCCGCACCCGGCCCCTGTCCGCCGGCGCGGAGGCACCGGCCGAGCCGGAGCGGTCCGCCGCCGGCGGCCCGGAGCTGCTCCAGCCGCGCTGGGAGCCCGCCGGGCCCGTCCCGCCGGCGGCCGACGCCGGCCCCCTGGGGCGGATCCTGCTGGCCGGCACCGACCCGGAGGAGCTGGGCTCCCTCCTCACCGGGAGTGGTGAGGACGTCGACGTCCTGCTGCTGCGGGCCGATGACACTGTCGACGGTCTGCGGGAGCGGCTCGGCCGCGGTGCGCCCTACGACGGCGTCGTCTGGGTCGCCGGTGGCGGAGCGGAGGCGCTCCCGCAGAGCGAGGACCTGATCACCCGCCAGGAGGAGGGCGTCTACGCAGGCTTCCGCCTGGCCAAGGCGCTGCTGGCACTCGGCTACGACAAGCGCGATCTGGCGTGGACCGCCCTCACCGTCCGCAGCCTCGGCGTCGTCGATACCGACCGGGTCGACCCGACGCACGCGGGCGTGCACGGCCTGCTGGGGTCGCTGTCCAAGGAGAACCCGCGCTGGCGGGTGCGCCTCGCCGATGTGGAGACGGTCCGGGACGAGGTGCTGAGGGAGGCGCTGCGCCTGCCGGTGAAGCCGTCCGGTGACAGCTGGGCCCACCGGGGCGGGAGCTGGCTCCGGCAGACCCTGGAGCCGGTGGCATCCGACTCGTTCCCCACCGGGGCGCTGCCGTACCGGAGCGACCGGGTCTACGTGGTTATCGGCGGTGCCGGAGGCCTCGGCGCGGTGTGGACCGAGCACGTGGTGCGCACCTACGGGGCGCAGGTGGTCTGGATCGGCCGCCGTGCCGAGGACGAGTCCGTCCGGGCCAGGATCGACGCGGTCTCCCAGATGGGACCGGCACCGTGGTACGTCCAGGCCGACGCCACGGACCGGGACGACCTGACGGCCGCCTTCACGCGGATCAGGGAGCGCTTCCCCGCGATCCACGGCGTCGTGCACTCGGCGCTCGTCCTGCTCGACCAGAGCGTGGCCAGGATGCCGGAGGAGCGGTTCCGGGCCGCCGTGCGCGCGAAGGTGGACACCAGCGTCCGTATCGCACAGGTCTTCATGGACGAGCCGTTGGACTTCGTGCTGTTCTTCTCCTCGACCAACTCCTTCCAGCGTTCCGCGGGCCAGAGCAACTACGTGTCCGGCTGTGTCTTCAAGGACGAGTTCGCCCGGCTGTGGCGGCAGAGCCGCCCCACCGCCGTGAAGGTGGTGAACTGGGGCTACTGGGGCAGCGTCGGCGTCGTCGCCTCGTCCGAGTACCAGCAGCGGATGGAGCGGAGCGGCATCGGCTCCATCGAGCCCGCCGAAGGCATGGCCGCCCTCGACCGCCTGCTCTCCGGTCCGTACCACCAGCTCGCCGTGGACAAGACCACCGTCCCGCGGCAGGCCGGCGACCACACGCCCGCCGGTTCCGCCGGCCCGGACGACCGGCTGCTCCAGCGCGTGCTCGCGGACTCCAGCGACGCCCGGGGCTTCGACGACGACCTGCTGTGCGAACTGCTCCTGCTGCAGCTGGGCACGCTGGGGATGGACCTCGCCGGCGGCGGCTCCGTCGCCGACCTGCGAGGAGCCCTGGCATCGGAGGGCGGCTACGAGCGCTGGCTCGACGAGAGCCTGCGCATCCTGGCCGAGCACGGCCATCTGGAGGTGAACGCCGAGCGCTACGCCCCCACGGGCAAGGCGCGCCCCGACGGCGCCGACGCGTGGCGGCGCTGGGACGCGGTGTGCCGCGAGGCCGACGGCGCCAACGCCTACGTCAACCTGCTCGCGCCGGCGATCCGCGCGCTGCCCGAGGTCCTCTCGGGGCGGCGGCGCGCGACCGACGTCATCTTCCCCGATTCCTCGATGAGTCTGGTACGGGGCGTCTACCGCGACTGCGGGAGCGCCACGGCGCTGAACGAGCTCGTCGCGGAGTCGGTGGCGGCCCGCGTCGAGGCCCTGCTCGCGCGCGACCCGGCACATCGCGTCCGTATTTTCGAGATCGGATCCGGCACCGGGGGCACCACCGAGAAGGTGCTGCGCCGGCTGGCGCCGTACCGCGACAGCATGGCCGAGTACTGCTACACCGACGTTTCCCGCTACTTCCTGCGCAACGGACGGCAGGAGTTCGGCGCGGACCATCCGTATCTGAGGTTCGAGCTGTTCGACGCGGAGTGCGCTCCCGCCGAGCAGGGGCTGGAGGAGGGCGGCTACGACATCGTCCTCGCCACCAACGTCCTGCACGCCACCCGCGACGTCCGTGCGGCAGCACGGCACGCCCGCGCCCTGCTGGGCGCGGACGGCACGGTCATCCTCAACGAGCTGGCGACCCGCACCGTGTTCCTGCACCTGACCTTCGGGCTGCTCGAAGGCTGGTGGCGCTACGAGGACACCGACCTGCGAATACCGGGTTGTCCGGGACTGGCTCCCGAAACCTGGCAGCAGGTGCTCGGGGAGTCGGGCCTCGCCGACGCCTCCTTCCCCGCCGAAGCCGTGCACCACGCCGGCCACCAGATCGTTGTCGCACGGACGGGCGAGCCGGCCCCCGGCCCCGCCTCCGAGCCGGCCCCCCGCCCGGCCTCCGAGCCGGCCCCCCGCCCGGCCTCCGAGCTGGCCCCCCGCCCCGCCTCCGAGCCGGCCCCCGGCCCCGCCTCCGCGGCGCGGGTCGCGGACGACGCGGAGGCCCGGGTGCGGTCCGTGATCGTCGAGCGGCTGCAGACGTCCCTGGGACTGGACCGCCGGGAGATATCCGAGGAGGAGTCCTTCGCCGACTACGGGGTGGACTCCATCCTCGCCGTCGAGCTCACCCAGGAACTCGGCACCGACCTGGGCGTCTCGCTGTCGGTCACGGACCTCTTCGACCACAGTTCGGTGCGTGCCCTCGCCGGCTACGTGGTGGAGCACCACCTCGACGCGTCGTCACCGCTCCTGGCGGTCCCGATGCCCGAGGCGGCCTCAACGGCCGTTCCCGAACCGCCGCGGGCTCCCGCCCCGGTGACCGTGCCCGTGGTGGCCGCCGCACCGCGGCCGGTCGTGCCGGCGGCCGGTCGTGCCGGCGCCGACGCCGAGTCCCCGGCCGGCGAGCCCGTCGCCGTCATCGGCATGAGCGGGCGGTTCGGCACAGCCGAGGACACCGAACAGCTCTGGGAGCACCTCGTCGACGGGCGCAGCCTTGTCGGGGAGATCTCCCGGTGGGACATGTCCGCCTTCGTGGCGCCCGGCGCGCCGCACCCCCGGTACGCCTCGATGATGGACGGCATCGACCGGTTCGACCCGCTGTTCTTCCAGATATCCGGTCTCGAGGCCGCCTACATGGACCCCCAGCAGCGGATCGTGCTGGAGGAGGCGTGGAAGGCGCTGGAGGACGCCGGCTACGCGGGCGACGCCCTGCGCGGCCGGTCCTGCGGCGTCTACATCGGCACCCAGGTCAGCGACTACCTGCCCGGCTCCCGCGAGGACGCCCCCGCCCAGGCCATGTGGGGCAACGCCGAGGCAATCATCCCGGCGCGCCTCTCCTACCTCCTCGACCTGCGCGGCCCCGCCATCGCCGTCGAGACCGCGTGCTCCGGATCCCTCGTCGCCCTCCATCTCGCCTGCCAGGCGCTGCGCGCGGGCGAGGTCGAGGCGGCCCTGGTCGGCGGCGTGTCCGTGCAGTGCGCACCCGACTACTACCTGAACGCCCACAAGGCCGGGATGCTCTCGGAGACCGGCCAGTGCCACGCCTTCGCCGAGACCGCGGACGGATTCGTCCCCGGCGAGGGCGCCGGCGTGGTCGTGCTCAAGCGGCTGAGCGACGCCCTCGCCGACGGCGACCACATCCACGGTGTGATCCGCGGTTCCGGCATCAACCAGGACGGGACCTCCAACGGCATCACGGCACCGAGCGCCAAGTCGCAGGAGCGGCTGGAGCGCCAGGTGTACGACACCTTCGGCATCGACCCGGCCGGCATCCAGCTCGTCGAGGCCCATGGCACCGGCACCCAGCTCGGGGACCCGATCGAGTTCCAGGCGCTGACCCGTGCCTTCCACCACTACACCGACAGGCGGCAGTACTGCGCCATCGGATCGGTCAAGACCAATGTCGGGCACGCCGCACCGGCCTCGGGCATGGCGGGGCTCATCAAGGTCCTGCTCGCTCTGCGCCACCGCGAGCTGCCGCGCAGCCTTCACTTCGACCGGGGGAACCCCCACATCGATTTCGAGGGCAGCCCGTTCTACGTCAACACGGTCCACCGCACCTGGACGGCCGAGCCGGGCCGGCCGCGGCGCGCGGCGCTCAGCTCCTTCGGGTTCAGCGGCACCAACGCCCATGTGGTGGTCGAGGAGGCCCCCGAAACGGCGCGCCGCGGCGCCGCCCGTGTCGAGGACCATCTCGTGGTGCTGTCGGCCCTGTCCGCCGAGCAGCTGCGGACCCAGGCGGAACGGCTGGTGGAGCACCTGCGCCGCCGCCCGGACACCGAGCTGGGCGACATCGGCCTGGCCCTGCTGCGGGGCCGCCGGCACTGCCCCGTCCGGCTGGCGTGCGTGGCCCGGGACACCGCCCACCTGGTGGCGCTCCTGACGCAGTGGCTCGCGGACGGACGGGAAGCGGACGTGCGCACCGCAGACCTCACGGAGAACGCGGCGAGCCCCCAGCCCGCTCTGGAGCAGTACGGCGAGAGCTGCCTGCGCAACTGCGCCGAGGGCGCCACCGGGGCGGCCCGCCGGGAGCACCTGGAAGCCGTGTCCGCCCTCTACCTGCAGGGCTACCGGCTCCGCTACGAGCGGCTCTTCGAGAACGGTTCCCACCGGAGCGTCCCCCTGCCTACCTACCCGTTCCAGCGGCAACGCCACTGGCTGCCCCCGGTGGACGGCCCCCGTCCCGCCGTGCCGGCGCCCTCCGCGGACCGCACTCCCGCACCGGGTCCCGGGGCCGAGTCGGGCCATCTGGCGCTGGCGCCGACCTGGGTCGAGGACCAGGCTTCCGCGCCCCGGCCCGGGGGCCCCGTCCGGAGCGGTGTCGTCGTTGTGGGCGGAAGCCCCGAGGAGCGGGCCGCCCTGGCGGCCGAGTGCCCCGACGCCCGCTTCCTCGCCGACGGCTCGGCGGGTACGGCCTCGCTCGTCGAGCAGTTGCGGGGTGCGGGCCGGGTCCGCGACCTCGTGTGGATCTCCCCGGCGGACGGCAGCGCCACCCCGGATGAGCAACTGCGGCGTGCCTCCGGCGGAGTGGAGGCGTTCTTCCGCCTGGTCAAGGCACTGTTCGAGCTGGGCTACGGCGCCGATGAGCTGACGTGGACGGTGCTGACGCGCCAGACGCAGGCCGTGCTGCCGGGCGAGGCGGTGCGGCCCGCCGACGCGGCCGTGCTCGGCCTGGCGGAGGTCATGGCGAAGGAACTGCCGCACTGGGGGGTGGCCTGTTTCGACCTCGGCGGGTCCGACCGGCTCCCCGCCCGGCTCCTGTCCGCCGCCGGCGGGACGACCGTGCGGGCGTTCCGGGACGGCCGGTGGTTCCGCCGGGGCCTGTACCGCGTGGAGCTGCCGGCGCCGGCCCGCTCCCCGTACAAGGAGGGCGGGGTGTACGTCGTCCTGGGCGGGGCCGGCGGCCTCGGCCGGCTCTGGAGCGAGGACATGATCCGGCGCTACCGGGCGCAGATCGTATGGATCGGCCGCCGGGAGAAGGACAGCACCATCCAGGGCGAGATCGACCGGCTGGCCGCGTTCGGCCCGGCCCCGTGGTACATCCGGGCCGACGCCTCCGACGGGGACTCCCTGCGGAGCGCCCACGCCCGGATCCGGGAGCGGTTCGGCACCGTCCACGGCGCGGTGCAGTCCGTCTTCGGCCTGGTGGACCAGAGCCTGCTCAATACGACCGAGGAGCGGTTCCGGCAGGGCCTGAGCGCCAAGATCGACGCCAGCGTGCGGATGGCCGAGGTCTTCGACGCCGAAGGGCTCGACTTCATGCTCTTCTTCTCCTCGATCGCCTCGGTCAACCCGTCCATGGGCTACTGCAGTTACGTGGCCGGCAACGCCTTCGAGGACGCCCTCGCCCGCTCCCTCTCCGGAACGCGCCCGTACGCCGTGAAGGTGGTCAACTGGGGCTACTGGGGGGCCGTCGGCAGCGGACTCGACGTGCCGTCGCACGTCCGCGAGCGCATCTACCGGCAAGAGGGCCTGGGCGACATCGACCCCGCCCTGGCGATGGACGCGGTCCAGCGGCTGCTGGCCGCTCCGCTCGACCGGGTGGCCTACCTCAACACCAGCGCACCCGAACGATTCGAGGGCTATAGCGACCGTGAGGAGATCCGTGTGCTGGAGCCGGCCGAGCGCCGGAGCGAGCCGCTCGCCCCGCTGCCGCCCGAGCGCCGGGAGCAGCTGCGCACCGTGGAGGAACGGGCCAAGTCGAAGCTCCGGGCCTTGGACGAGCTGCTCCTGCGGCTGCTGTGGGACGCACTGCACGGGCGTGGCTGGATCGGGGCGGACACCTTCGACACGGACTCCTTCCGGCGGGCCGGCGGGATCCTGGAGAAGTACGGCCGCTGGACGTCGGAGACCCTGAAGCTGTTCGCGCGGCGGGGCTGGCTCGCGGAGACCGGGGCCGAGGGCTCCTACCGCGCCGTTCCCGGCGCCGTCGATCCGGGAGCCGCCGCCGAGTGGGAGCGCGGCCGGGGCGCCTGGCTCGCGGACCCCGAACTGCGCGCGTCCGTCGACCTGGTCGACGCGACCCTGCGCGTGCTTCCGGACATCCTCGCCGGCACCGTCCCCGCGGTCGACGTGATCTTCCCCGGCTCCTCGCTGGAGCTGGTCGAGGGGATCTACAAGCGGAACATGATCGCCGACTACTTCAACGACGTCGTCGGAGACTGCGTCGCCGCCTTCGTCGAGAGCAGGCTGGCGCGGGATCCCGGAGCCCGGATACGGATCCTGGAGATCGGCGCCGGAACGGGCGGCACCACCGCCACGGTCCTGCCCCGGCTCCGGCCCTACCAGCGGCACGTCGGCGAGTACTGCTACACCGACCTCTCCAAGGCGTTCCTCATCCACGGCCGGCGGGAGTTCGGCGCGGACCGTCCGTTCCTGCGCTGCGAGATCTTCGACGCCGCCCGTCCGGTCGCCGAGCAGGGGCTCGACGAAGGCGGGTACGACCTGGTCATCGCGACCAACGTGCTGCACGCCACCGAGGACGTCCGCACCTCCCTGCGTAACAGCAAGGCGCTGCTGCGGTCCGGAGGGGCTCTGGTCGTCAACGAGATCGCCGGCTACACCGTCTTCGGCATGCTGACGTTCGCGCTGCTGGACGGCTGGTGGCCGGCCGACACCGCGCTGCGCGAGCCCGGCGGGCCCGGCCTGCGGCCCGGGATGTGGCAGTCGGTGCTGGAGCAGGAGGGATTCGGCGGCATCGAGTTCCCCGCGCGGGACGCGCACCCGCTCGGCCAGCAGGTGGTGGTGGGTTTCAGCGACGGGGTCATCCGCCGGACCTGCGGCGAACCCGGCCGTCCCGAGGAGGCGCACCTCGCCGGCCGCCCGGCCGCCCCCCTCCCCGCGGCGGAACCGGCCGGCGCACGGCCGGCGGCGGCGCCCCCCGAGCCCCTGGTGGACGACGCGGTGCTCGCGGACGCGGTGCGCGGCTACCTCAAGGAGCTCGTCGCCCGGACCCTCCTGGTCCCGGCCGAATCCATCGACGCGCGTGAGCGGCTTTCCGCCTACGGCATCGACTCCATCCTCATCCTCCAGCTGCTGACCGCCCTCAAGAAGGACATGGGGGAGACGAGCAGCACCCTGTTCTTCGAGTACCCCACCATCGAGGCGCTGACCGGCTACTTCGTCGCCGAGCGGGGCGAGGCAGCGGCCCGTGCCCTCGGCGTGGCACCCGACCCCGCCGCCGGACGGGTGGCGGGGAGCGCCGTCGCGGCCGGGCCTGTGCCGGCCGAGGCCGCTCCGGCGCCCGGCCCCGGCAGGCCGCAGGCCCGCCTGGCACCGAGGCCCGGCCGCACCGGTGGCGTCGCGATCGTGGGCATGAGCGCACGCTTCCCCCAGGCCGAGACGCTCGACGCCTTCTGGTCGGTACTGCGCGAGGGCCGGAACACCGTCACGGAGGTCCCCGCCGACCGTTGGCCGCTCGACGGCTTCTACGAGCCCGACAAGGAGGAAGCCCTCGCGAAGGGCCGGAGCTACAGCAAGTGGGGAGCCTTCCTCGACGGATTCGCCGACTTCGACCCGCTGTTCTTCGAGATGACGCCGAACGACGCCCTGGAGATCGACCCGCAGGAGCGGTTGTTCCTCCAGGAAGCGTGGCGGGCGTTCGAGGACGCCGGCTACACACGGAGCCGCCTGGAGCGCGAACACGGTTCCCGCGTGGGCGTCTTCGTCGGCATCACCCGCGCCGGGCACAACCTCTACGGCCCCGAGCGCTGGCGCCACGGCGACACCGCCCAGCCCTACACCTCCTTCGGGTCGGCGGCCAACCGCGTCTCGTTCAAGATGAACCTGAACGGTCCGAGCATGCCGGTCGACACGATGTGCTCCTCCTCGCTGACGGCGCTTCACCAGGCCTGCGAACACCTGCTCCACGGTGACTGCGAACTGGCGGTCGCGGGCGGCGTGAACCTCTATCTGCACCCGTCGAGCTTCGTCAACCTGTGCAACCTGCAGATGCTCGCCGACGGGGACGAGTGCCGCAGCTTCGGCGCAGGCGGCAACGGCTTCGTCCCCGGCGAGGGCGTCGGCGCGCTCGTCCTCAAGCGGCTGGAGGACGCCGAGCGGGACGGTGACCACATCCATGCCGTCATCCTCGGCACCAGCATCAACCACGGTGGCACCACCAACGGGTACACCGTGCCGAATCCGGTCGCACAGGGCCGGGTCGTGCGGGACGCACTCGACCGTGCCGGCGTCGACGCGCGCACCATCGGCTACGTGGAGGCGCACGGTACCGGGACCGCGCTCGGAGACCCCATCGAGATCAACGGCCTGACCCGGGCGTTCTCCCAGGACACCCAGGACCTGGGGTACTGCGCGATCGGCTCCGTCAAGAGCAACATCGGGCACGCGGAGGCCGCCGCCGGGATCGCCGGGGTGTTCAAGACCCTCCTGCAGATGCGCCACGGCGAGCTCGTCCCCAGCCTGCACGCCGACGAGCTCAACCCGCACATCGACTTCGACACGACCCCGTTCGTCGTCCAGCGGGCGGGCGCGGAATGGAAGCGGCAGGTCGTCGCCGTCGAGGGCGTCAGCACCGAGGTGCCGCGCCGGGCGGGGGTCTCCTCCTTCGGCGCGGGCGGCTCCAACGCCCACGTGGTGATCGAGGAGTACGTCCGCGACCGGACGGCTCCCGGGCCGGAGCGGACCGGCGAGCCGGTCGTGGTCGTCCTGTCCGCCAAGGACGAGGAACGGCTGCGGGAGCGGGCGGCCGCTCTGCTGGACGCACTTCCGGAAGCCGAGCGGACCGGGGCGACGCCGGCCGACGTCGCGTACACCCTGCAGGTCGGCCGGGAGGCCATGGCCGAGCGGCTGGGCATGGTCGTCGGCTCGTTCGACGAGCTGGGGGACCGGCTGCGCGCCTTCCTGAAGCATCCCGGCGGCACCGTCGCCGGAGTGCACCGCGGTCGCGCGGCGCGCTCCGACCGGGCGCTGACCGCACTGACCGCCGATGCCGAGATGGGCGCGGTCGTCGGGACGTGGCTGGCCAAGGGCTCCTACGCCAAGGTGCTCGACCTGTGGGTGAGCGGCTTCGAGCTGGACTGGGGCGCCCTGCACCCGGCGGGTGCGGCGCGTATCGTCCGGCTGCCCGCCTACCCCTTCGCCCAGGAGCGGTACTGGATCGCGGAACGGTCGCTCGACGGCCGGCTTCCCGAGGCCTCCGGCGAAGAGTCGGCGGACGGCCCGCCGGACCCGCTGATCGACGACCTCCTCGACGAGGTGGTGAAGGGTTCCCTCGGTGTCGAAGCCGCCGCCGAACACATCCGACGGTCCGTCCTCGACGGCACCGGCGCGCACACTGACAACGAGGGGCGCTGATCATGGACAGCCGGCTGGAACGGCTCCTGCTGGATCTCAAGGCCGATCGCGTCTCCAAGGAGGAGGTCAAGCGGTACCTGAGGAACCATCAGGAACAGGCGGAGTCACCCGCGGACACCCCGGACGCGGAGCGGCCGACCGAGCTGCTGCGGTGCCACCCGGTCTGGCGGGCGGCCGACGGCGTCGCGACCGAGCGGACCCCGGGACACATCGTGCTCCTCGCCGGGACGCCGGGCCTCGCGTCCGCGCTGCTCCGGCAGGAGGCCGGTACCGACGTGCGGATGCTGCGGTCCGGGGCCGCCGGACTCGCGGACCGCTACGCCGACCTCGCGGGCCAGGTGCTCACCGCACTTCGCCGGCCGGCCGGAGACCCGGACCTGCCTGCCACGCTGGTGCAGCTCGTCTGCCCCCTGAGCGGCGAGGAAGCCCTCCTGTCCGGGCTGATCGGCCTGATCAGGAGCGCCGGCCTGGAGAACCCCCGGATCGTGCCCCAGCTGGTCCTCGTCGACCCGGCCGTCGAGCCGGATGCCACCGCGCTCCGGATCCTGGCCTGCCGCGACCGCGGCGATGACCGCTCCGTACGTTTCCGGGGCGGAGTCCGCGAGGTGCTGCACTGGGAGGAGCTGCCGAGCCCCGGGCCCACCGCCCTGCCCTGGCGGGAAGGCGGGACCTACGTCATCACTGGCGGTCTCGGCGGCCTCGGCCTGGTCTTCGCCCGGGACCTGCTGGGATCCGTACGGAACACGTCCGTCCTGCTGAGTGGTCGCTCCGCACTCGACGAGGGCCGGCGCCGCCTGTTGGAAGGCCTGAACCGCCCCGGCGCGCGGGTCGACTACGCCCGGCTCGACGTGGCCGACCCGGAGGGCGTGGAGGCCTACCTGGCCGCCGCGCGCCGTGAGCACGGTGCCGTCCACGGCATCATCCACGCGGCCGGTGTGCTGAGGGACGGCTACGTGGTGCACAAGACCGACGAGGAGCTGCGCGAGGTCCTCGCCCCCAAGACGGCCGGCGCCCTCAACCTGGACGCCGCCAGCAAGGACGACGCTCTCGACTTCTTCGCCCTGTTCTCCTCCACGGCGGGGGTCACGGGCAACGTCGGCCAGTCCGACTACGCCGCCGCCAACGCCTTCCTGGACGCGTTCGCGCACCACCGGGGCGAGCTGGTCGCCCGAGGGCTGCGCTCGGGACGCAGCGTCTCGCTCGACTGGCCGCTGTGGGCCGAGGGCGGAATGCGGGTCGACGCGGACACGGAGCGGGTCCTGCGGGAGCAGACGGGGATGCGCGCACTGCGCACCGAGCTCGGCGTCGGGGCCTTCCACGAGTCCCTCGGCTCCGACCACCGCCAGCTGATGGTCGTCGAAGGCGACGCCCCGCGCCTGCGGCGGACGCTGCTCCGGCAGCAGGCGACCGCCGCGGGCCCGGCGACGGTCCCGGCAGCCGCCGAGGGCGAAGACCCGGCGGACGACGAGCTGCGCGACAGGACCATCCGCAGGCTCGGGCAGACGCTCGGCGCCGTCATCGGCCTCCCGGCCGCGAAGATCGACCCGCAGGCGGATCTGGCGGCCTACGGCATCGACTCGATCGTCGTCACCCGGCTCAACCGCAAGCTCGCCGAGGTGTTCCCGGACCTGCCCAGTACGCTCCTGTACGGGTGCAACTCCCTGGACGCGCTGGCCCGCCACCTCCTGCGGACGCGCCGGCCGGAGTGCCTGGGCTGGACGGGGACGGGGAAGCCGCGGCAGGCCGCCGCCGCACCGCGTCCGACGGATGCCGCCGCCACCCGGCGGCAGGCGCCGGCCCCCGCCACCGGACGCACGGCGCCGGTCGCGCCCGGGGCACCCGAGGCGTCCACGCCCGCCGCCGTGCCCACCGAGGACGCGATCGCCGTCATCGGCATGAGCGGACGGTTCCCGATGGCCCGCGACCTGCGGGAGTTCTGGGAGAACCTGGCCGCAGGACGGGACTGCGTCACGGAGATCCCGGAAGGCCGCTGGCCGTTGGAGGGCTTCTACCACCCCGACCGCGAAGAGGCGGTTGCGGCCGGCCTCAGCTACGGGAAGTGGGGTGGATTCCTCGACGGCTTCGACGAGTTCGACCCCCTCTTCTTCGCCGTCTCCCCGCAGGAGGCGATGAACATGGACCCGCAGGAGCGCCTGTTCCTCCAGGAGTCCTGGAACGCGCTGGAGGACGCCGGCTACACCCGGCAGCGCCTGGCCGACGCCCACCGCCGGAGGGTGGGCGTCTTCGCCGGCGTCTCGAAGACCGGCTTCGACCTGTACGGGCCCGAGCTGCGCCGGCGCAACGAGAAGCTCCACCCCCTGACCTCGTTCGCCTCGGTGGCGAACCGGGTGTCGTACCTCCTCGACCTCACGGGACCCAGCCTGCCGGTCGACACCCTCTGCTCGTCCTCCCTGAGCGCCGTCCACGAGGCGATCCAGCACCTGCGCCGCGGCGAGTGCGACCTGGCCGTCGCGGGTGGCGTCAACCTCTACCTGCACCCGTCGAACTACACCCTCATGTCCGGCAAGCGGATGCTGTCTGACGACGGCAGGTGCCGCAGTTTCGGCGCCGGCGGCAACGGGTTCGTGCCGGGGGAGGGCGTGGCCGTCGTCCTGCTCAAGCGGCTGGCGGACGCCGAGCGGGACAACGACAACATCCGCGCCGTCCTGCGGGGCAGCAGCATCAACCACGGCGGCCGGACCAACGGCTACACGGTCCCCAGCCCGGTCGCGCAGGCCGAGGTCGTGCGCGAGGCGCTCACACGCGCGGGCGTCTCCGCCGCCGAGGTGAGCTTCGTCGAAGCCCACGGCACCGGCACCGAACTCGGCGATCCGATCGAGATCGCCGGACTCACCCAGGCGTTCGCCCAGGACTCCGGTTCCGGGCAGCACTGCGCCATCGGCTCCCTGAAGAGCAACATCGGCCATCTGGAGGCCGCCGCCGGCATCGCCGGGCTGTGCAAGGTCGTCCTCCAGATGGAGCACGGGCGCCTCGCGGCAGGGCTGCACGCGGAGGAGCCCAACCCCAACATCGACTTCGCCCGGACCCCGTTCCGCCTCCAGCGGGGGACCACCGAGTGGGCGCGGCCCGCGGTCGTGGGCGACGACGGCGAGACGACGGAGGGCGACCGGGTCGCCGGAGTCTCTTCCTTCGGTGCCGGCGGTTCCAACGCCCATGTCGTCGTGGCGGAGTACCGCCGGGCCGATCCCGCCCCCACCCCCACCCCCGCGCCCGAGGGCGCCCCGTGGCTGATCGTCCTGTCGGCGAAGGACGGCGAGCGCCTGCGGGAGCGGGCCCGCGACCTGCTCGACTGGCTGCTCCGGCAGGACCCGGATGCCGTCGACCTCGCGGCTGTCGCCCACACCCTCCAGTCCGGCCGCGAGGCGATGGAGGCGCGGCTCGCGGTTCCCGTCGACTCTTACACCGAACTCACGTGCGCCCTGGCCGCGTTCGCCGCCGGCGAGGAAGACGTCGCGGACCTGCACCTCGGCAACGTCAAGGAGCACCGGGAGGCGCTCACCGCCCTCGGCGACGACGGCGACATGGCCGCGACCGTCGACCTGTGGATCGAGAAGGGCAAGTTCGACCGACTGCTCGGGCTCTGGGTCAAGGGCCTGAACGTCGACTGGAGCAGGCTGCAGGGCCCCCGGCGCCCCCGGATGCTCGCGCTTCCCGGCTACCCCTTCGCCCGCGAGCGCTACTGGGTGGGCGACCTGACCGAGGAACCCGCGCCCGGCGGCACCGGCGCCGAGCGGATCCACCCGCTCGTCCACACCAACACCTCCACCCTCGAAACCCAGCGCTTCGGCTCGGTCTTCTCGGGCGAGGAGCCCTTCCTCGTCGACCATGTCGTCGACGGCCGCAAGGTGCTGCCGGCCGCCGCGTACCTGGAGATGGCCCGGGCCGCGCTGGCGTCCTCGCGCGACGCGCACACCGGCCGGACCGTGCTCCGCAACGTGGTCTGGGCCCGGCCCCTGACGGTCGACGACTCGGCGGCACACGTGGTCACGACGCTGTACACCGCGCAGGACGGGTCGGCGCGGGACGTCGCCTTCGAGATCTCCGGCACCGCGCGGGACGGCTCCGGCGCAGACGCCGTCGTCCACAGCCAGGGGACGGTACAGGCCCTCGACGACGACGCCGCCGAGCAGGAGGCGGTGGACCTGGCCGCCCTGCGCGCGGCGTGCGGTGCCGCGCGACTGGACGCCGAGGAGTGCTACCGCCTCTACCGCGCCATGGGCCTCGACTACGGTCCCGCGCACCGCGGCGTCGAGAGCGTGGCCATCGGCGACGGGCAGGCCCTGGCACGGCTGTGCCTGCCGTCCGGGACGGTGGAGGGGGCCGACGGGTACGTCCTGCACCCGAGCCTGCTGGACGCCGCCCTCCAGTCCACCGTCGGACTGTTCGGCGGGGCGGGCGGCGACACGGACGCCGCCCCCGCCATGCTCCAGCTCCCCTTCGCGCTCGACGAGCTGGACGTGCTGGGGCCGTGCACCGCGCAGATGTGGGCCTGGGTGCGGTACGGCGACGGCGACCGGCCCGACCTCGGCATCCGCAAGCTGGACATCGACCTCCTCGACGACGGCGGCATGCCGCGCTGCTGCCTGCGCGGGCTCACCTCGCGGTCCTACGCCCCGAACGGGGCGGCCGAGCCGGCCGGCGGCGCCCTCCCGGCCGCCGAGCCGGAACTCCCGGCCGTCGTCGCCCCGGAAGACGGCGGCCCCGGCCCGGCGGGCACGCTGGAGGAGCGCGCCCGCCGCCACCTGGTAGGCCTCCTCGCCTCCGAGCTGCGCGTGCCCGCCGAGCGCATCGACCCCGACGACGCCCTCGAGCGGTACGGCATCGACTCGATCATGACGATGAACCTGACCAACCGGCTGGAGGGGGTCTTCGGCTCCCTGTCGAAGACGCTGTTCTACGAGTACCAGAGCATCAGCGCCCTGGCCGGCTACTTCCTCGGCGCCCATCGGCCGCGCCTGGCCGAACTGCTCGCGGCGGAGGCCGACGCCACCCGTGGCCCCGCCGCCACCCGCGGCCCGGCCGCAGCCGGGACCGTCCGCCGGACGGTCGCGCGGCGAGGCCGCGGGGAGCCGGCCCCCCGGGACACGGAGATCGCCGTCGTCGGACTGGCCGGGCGCTACCCCCAGGCGCGCAACGTCCGGGAGTTCTGGCGCAATCTGGCCGAGGGGCGCGACAGCGTCACCGAGGTTCCCGCCGACCGCTGGGACCACAGCCCTTACTTCGACCCGGACCCGAACGCGCCCGGCAGGACGTACACCAAGTGGGGCGGCTTCCTGGACGGCGTCGACCGTTTCGACGCGCTCTTCTTCAACATCTCCCCGCGCGAGGCGGCGTTCATGGACCCGCAGGAGCGGCTGTTCCTGGAATGCGTGCACGAGACGCTGGAGGACGCCGGGTACACGCGCGGCATGCTGAGCCGCTGCGACGACCGGGGCCTGCCCGGCAACGTGGGCGTCTTCGTCGGCGTGATGTACGAGGAGTACCAGCTCTACGGCGCCCAGGAGCAGGCGCGGGGCCGCAACGTCACGCTGTCCGGCAGCGCGTCCACCATCGCCAACCGGGTGTCGTACGCCTTCGACCTGCACGGCCCGAGCATGGCCGTCGACACCATGTGCTCCTCCTCGCTCACCGCACTCCACCTGGCCTGCCAGAGCCTGCGGACCGGAGGCTGCGAACTGGCCGTGGCGGGCGGCGTGAACCTGTCGCTGCACCCCAACAAGTTCCTGATGCTCGGCAGCGGCAAGTACGCGTCGAGCAGGGGCCGGTGCGAGAGCTTCGGCGAGGGCGGTGACGGCTACGTCCCCGGCGAGGGCGTCGGCGCCGTCCTCCTCAAGCCGCTCGCCCGGGCCCGCGAGGACGGCGACATCATCCACGGAGTCATCCGCGCGACATCGGTCAACCACGGGGGCAAGACCAACGGGTACGCCGTCCCCAACCCCCGGGCACAGCACGGCGTCATCGGCCACGCGCTCCGCGAGGCGGGGGTCGACGCGGGAACGATCGGCTACGTCGAGGCGCACGGAACCGGGACCTCCCTCGGAGACCCCATCGAGATCTCCGGGCTGACCAGCGCCTTCCGCGAACACACCGACCGCAGGCAGTACTGCGCCATCGGCTCGGTGAAGAGCAACATCGGGCACGCCGAGAGCGCGGCCGGGGTCGCGGCCCTGACGAAAGTGCTGCTGCAGATGAAGCACGGCCGGATCGCTCCCTCCCTCCACTCCGAGGTGCTCAACCCCCACATCGACTTCGAGAACAGCCCCTTCTACGTGGCGCGGGAGCTCGCACCGTGGAGCCGCCTCACCGGCCCCGACGGCACCGAGATCCCCCGGACCGCCGGCGTCTCGTCCTTCGGGGCGGGGGGCTCCAACGCCCATGTCGTGGTCGAGGAGTACCGGCCGGTCGCCCGCCCCGCGGACGGCCCCCCGGCGAGTGGCGGCCAGGCCGCCGTCGTGCTCTCCGCGCGGACCGACGCGGGCCTGCGCGCCCAGGCCGAACAGCTGCTGCGCTGGACGACCGAGGACGAGGGCGCTACGGCCGAGCTCGCGGACATCGCCCACACCCTCCAGTCGGGCCGGGAGGAGTACGAGGAGCGCCTCGGGCTCGTCGTGGCGACCCCCGCGGAACTCGCCGCCAAGCTGCGGGCGTTCCTGGACGGTGCGCCCGGGGCCGCTGACGTCCACCGGGGCCGGGCGGAGCGGCGGCAGGCCGCCCCCGCCGCGGAAGCGGACCGGACGCCGGACGCGGCGCTCGCCCGGCGGGCGCACGGCGATGTCGTGAGGCTCTGGACGACCGGAGCCCCGGTGGACTGGACGGAGCTCCGCGCGGAGTCCGAGCCGGCACCGCGCCGCATATCGATGCCGACCTACCCCTTCCAGGGCGAGCGCCACTGGCTGGCCGCCGCCACGGGCGACCAGGACCGGACGGGGACCCCGGGGCGGCTCCACCCGCTCCTGCACACGAACACCTCCACCCTCCAGGGGCAGCGGTTCACCTCGGTCTACAGCGGCGAGGAGTTCTTCCTGCGGGACCACCGGGTGGGGGGCAGCCCCGTTCTGTCCGGTGCCGCCTGTCTGGAGCTGGCGCGCGCCGCGGCGGCGGCCTCGCTCGACGACCCCTTCCGCGTCACGCGGATCCGCAACGTCGTCTGGACCCGGCCGCTCACCCTGCACGGCCCGCAGCTGACCGTCGAGGTCCGGCTGCGGCCCGAGGAGCTCGGCGCGGTGGGATTCGAGATCGTCGTCCCGGGGACCCCGGAGGCCGGGACCTCCGACGTGGTGCACGGCCAGGGCGTGGTCGAGGTGACCCCGCGACCCGAGGCCGCCGACGCCGACGGCGGCGCCCGCATCGACCTGTCGCGCCTGCGCGACGAGTGCCGGGTCCCCGGACCCGATGCCGACGTGCTGTACGCGGCGGCCGCGGCGCGTGGCATCGACTACGGACCGGGCCATCGGGGCGTGCGGCAGTGGTGGACGGGCGCGGGACAGGTCCTGGCCCGGATCGCGCTGCCCCAGGCGGTGCGGGACACCCGGGACGCCTACGGTCTCCACCCGACGACGGTGGACGCCGCCCTCCAGGCGTGCGCCGGCCTGTCTCCCGTGACGGCCGGAGAGGAACCGCTGCTGCTGCCGTTCGCGGTGGACGAGGTCGAGATCCTCGGCCCCTGCCCGCCGCAGACGTGGGCCTGGCTGCGCGAGGAGGCGGGCCGGCCGGGAGACGGCTCGCGCCGCGTGGACATCGACGTCTGCGACGACGACGGGAGGATCTGCCTGCGCCTCAAGGGCGTGGCCCTGCGCGCCCGGACGGCGGCGGCGGGCCCCCGCGAGCTGTTCGCCGTACCCCACTGGGTGACCGCGGACCCTGCCGCGCCCGCCACCGCGGCGGCGCCCGAGGGGCTGGTGCTGGTCGTGGACCTCCCCGATGTGGCCGAAGCCCTCGAAGCGCGGGACACCGCGCGCGTGGTCCGGCTGGAGTCGGGCACTGCGGACCTCGGCCGCCGCTACACCGACCACGCGCTGAGGGTTTTCGCCGAGGTCAAGAAGCTGCTCGGCGAGCCCGCCCACCACCCGGTCAGGGTGCAGCTGGTCGCCGCCGCCACCGGCACACCGCTGTGGACGGGACTGGCCGCCGTGCTGCGGTCGGCCGGACTGGAGAACCCGCGGCTGCTCGGGCAGATGGTGCTGGTGGACCCGCGGGAAGCACCGGAGCGCGCGGCCTCCCGCGTGACGGCGGACCGCGCGGTCCTCCCGGACTCCGGGGTGCGCTATCTCGACGGCGTTCGCCAGGTCCTGAAGTGGCGTGCGGACGACGCCTTCCACCGTGCGGCGGAGTCTCCCTGGAAGGACGGCGGCGTCTACCTGATCACCGGGGGCGCCGGCGGACTGGGCACGGTCTTCGCCCAGGACATCGCGGAGCGCGTCCACGGGGCCCGGATCGTGGTCGTCGGCCGCGCTCCCCACGACGCCCGCAAGGACCTGGTGCTCGAAGGACTGCGCGAGCGCGGCGCGGAGGCGGTCTACCTCCAGGCCGACGTGGCCGTCCGGGAAGATGTGGACCGGCTCGTGCGGGAGACCCGGGACCGGTACGGCCGGATCGACGGGATCCTGCACGCGGCCGGGATCACCAGCGACTCCTTCGTCATCAAGAAGGACGCGGACGACTTCTCCCGGGTGCTGGCACCGAAGGTGGCCGGACTGGTGCACCTGGACGAGGCCACCCGGAACGAGGACCTCGACTTCCTGGTCGCCTTCTCCTCGGTGGCCGGCGCCCTGGGCAATGTCGGGCAGGCCGACTACGCGACGGCGAACGCCTTCATGGACGCCTTCGCGGCGCACCGCAACGCGCTGGTGGCCCGGGGCGAGCGGCAGGGGAGGAGCCTGTCGGTCGCCTGGCCCCTGTGGGGCGGTGGCGGCATGGGCGTCGACAAGCCGACCGAGCGGTCGCTGCGTGAGCGCTTCGGGCTAGTGCCCCTGCGGGACGAGGACGGGGTGCGTGCTCTGTACCGGTCCCTGTCCTCGCCGTCCGACCACGTGATGGTCCTCTCCGGCGACCCTCGCCGGGTCGCCACGACCCTCCTCGCCGGACTCCTCGTGGACGGTCCCGCACCCCGGCCCATGACCTCGCCGCACTCCGCGCCCGCGCAGGGCCGCCGGGACGGCACGCGGACTCCCGACGGAGTCGCTCGGACCCCGGCCGGATCCGCCGCGGGCTCGCCCGCCGACGGCCTGGACGAGGCCGCCGAGCAGCGGGCGGTGGGCTACTTCAAGCGGCTCCTGTCCTCGGTCATCGACCTGCCAGCCGACCGGATCGACGCCGAGGCGCCGCTGGAGGAGTACGGCGTCGACTCCGTCATGACCATGGAGATGACCCGCACCCTCGAAGAGGTCTTCGGCCCGCTCCCGAAGACCCTGTTCTTCGAGTACCGGACCATCACCGTCCTCACCCGTCACCTCCTTGACACCCATCCCCGCCAGGTCGCCGAACTCGTGCACCCGGGCGGCGGGGACCGGCGGAAGCCGGCCGCCCCTCCCGGCACCCCCGATCTGCCCGCCGCGGTGACCGGACGCACCTGGCCGGTGCCCGCCGCCGCTCCGGCCGGGCACCCGCTCGATCCCGGCCCGCGCAAGGCCGCCGACGACATCGCGATCATCGGACTGGCGGGCCGCTACCCCCGGGCGCGCGACGTCCGGGAGTTCTGGCAGAACCTCGCCGCCGGCGAGGACTGCGTCACCGAGATCCCGCGTGACCGCTGGGACCACGGCCGCTTCTTCGCCCCCCGCGTGGGAGAGCCGGGCAAGTCCTACAGCAAATGGGGCGGATTCCTCGACGGCGCCTACGACTTCGACCCGCAGTTCTTCAACATCTCCCCGCGCGAGGCGGAGGTCATGGACCCGCAGGAGCGGCTGTTCCTCCAGTGCGTCCACGACACGCTGGAGGACGCCGGATACGTCCGGGACGTCGGCAAGGACCGCACCGGCAACCTGCTCGGCGGCCGGGTGGGCGTCTTCGCCGGAGTCATGTACCAGGAGTACCAGCTCCACGGCGGGCGGGCGCTCGACGGCGAAGCGGCTCCCGTGGTGCCGGGCAGCTCCGCCTCCGTGGCCAACCGCGTCTCCCACGTGTTCAACTTCCGCGGCCCCAGCATGAGCGTCGACACGATGTGCTCGTCGTCGCTGATGGCGCTGCACCTGGCCTGCCGGAGCCTGGCGACGGGCGACTGCGACACGGCGGTCGCCGGCGGGGTCAATCTCTCACTGCACCCGAACAAGTACCTGCTCCTCAGCCAGGGCCGGCTCGCGTCGAGCGACGGCCGCTGCGCCAGCTTCGGCGCCGGAGGCGACGGCTACGCTCCGGGAGAGGGCGTGGGCGCGGTCCTGCTCAAGCCGCTGGAGCGCGCCGTCGCGGACGGCGACCGGATCTACGGGGTCATCAAGGGGACCGCCGCCAACCACCGCGGCAGGACCAGCGGTTACTCGGTACCGGACCCCGTGGGCCAGGCCGAGGTCATCGGCGAGGCCCTGAGGCGGGCCGGCGTGAACGCGCGGGACGTCAGCTACATCGACGCCAACAGCGTCGGTACCGCTCTGGGCGATCCGGTCGAGATCGCCGGCCTCTGCAAGGCGTTCGAGCCCCACACCGACGACCGGGGCTTCTGCGCGATCGGCTCGGTGAAGAGCAATATCGGGCATGCCGAGAGCGCGTCCGGCATCGCCGGAGTCACCAAGGTCCTGCTCCAGCTCCAGCACGGCCGCCTGGCCCCGTCCCTGCACGCCTCGCCGCTCAACCCGCACATCGACTTCGAGCAGACCCCGTTCGTGGTGCAGCGCTCGGCCGCGGAGTGGCCGGCCCGGCTTTCGGACGACGGCACGCGCGCGGCGCTCCCGAGGATCGCGGGCGTGTCCGCGTTCGGAGCGGGCGGTTCGAACGTGCACGTCGTGCTGGCGGAGCACCTCCCCCAGGAGTCCCCGCGGCCCGCACCGGCCGATGGCGACCCGCGGGCCGTCATACCGCTGTCGGCCCGCACGGCCGACCAGTTGAGGGCGCGGGCCGAGCAGCTGGCACAGTGGCTGGGCCGCCCCGAGCACGCGGACCTCGCACTCGGGGATATCGCACACACCCTGCAGGTCGGCCGCGAAGCGCGGGAGGAACGCCTCGGCGTCGTCGCCCACTCCGTGCCCGACCTGGTCCGCAAGCTCGAACGCTTCCTGGCGGACGGCCCGGCGGACGGCGAGACCGTCCGCGGTTCGGTCGTCGGCGCCACCCGGACGCTGAACCTGTTCGCCCCGGACAGCGACCTGGACGTGATGATCGCGGCGTGGGCCGAGAAGGGGAAGTACGAGAAGCTGCTCGAACTGTGGGTCAGCGGCGTCCCGGTGCGCTGGGGCTCGCTCCCGGGCACCGCGCGGGCGCGCAGGGTCGCGCTGCCGGCCTACCCCTTCGCGTCCGAGCGGTACTACGCCTTCGACGGCCCCTTCGCCGCCGAGCCGGCCGCCCTCGCCGGGCCGGCCCCGCTGCACCCGCTGGCGCAGGTCAACACGTCCGACTTCACCGAGCAGCGCTTCACCTCCCTGGTGACCGGAGAGGAACCCTTCCTGGGCGAGCGCACCACCCGAGTCGTGCCGGGCACGGCCTTCCTGGAGATGGCCCTGGCAGCCGGCTGCCTGAGCAGCCACAGCGCCGTCACCCCTTCGGCACCCGCCGTGCTGCGCGACGTCGTGTTCGCGCAGCCGCTCGATCCGACCGGCGGACCCCGCGAGGCGCACATCGGGCTGCGCCCGCAGGACGACGGAGACATCAGGTTCAAGATCACCGGCACCCGGCCGGGCGGGGACCGCGGCCTCGAAGCCGCCGAGCACGCCGAGGGAGTCCTCTTCTTCGCGGAAGGGGCCGAAGAGACCGTGCTCGACCTGCGCATGAGCTGCCGTCAGTCCGGCCAGTCCCTCGTCCGGCTGGCACTGACGGATCCGGTGCGGGAGGCGGACGACGCCCTCGTCCTCCACCCGGGCCTGCTCGACTCCGCGGTGCGGGCGTGCGCCGACCTCTTCGGCGAACCGGCCGGGCGGGAGGGCGCGCCCGCCGACGGCGCGTCCGCGGTGACGGGCACCATCGAGGAAGTCCTCGTCCTCGACGCCTGCACACCCTCGATGTGGGCCTGGATCCGGCCCTGCGTCCGGCACGACCACCAGGCGCGGGTGCCCTGCTTCGACCTCGACCTGGCCGACGAGCAGGGCCGGGTCCGCGTCCGGATCGGAGGGCTCTCCCTCGGTCCGGCGGCGCCCGGCCCCGACGGGCCCGCGGCCCTCGGAGCCGGTCCCGCCGAGGAACTCCCCGCCCCGGCCGCCGCCGGTGGCACGGTGGACAGCGACGGGGGGAGGGCCCTGCTGAGGCGGCAATGGCGACACCGGCCCGCCCCCGCCCGTCCGTCCGGCCCGCCCGCCGCACGTTCGACCGTGCTGCTCGCGGGGCTCCCGGAGCTGGAGCCCCTCCTGCGCGGCGACGACGCCGACGTCTTCCTCCTGAGCGGAGCGGGCGAAGACCCGTACGGCCGGTACACCGACTGCGCCCGGAAGGTCCTGGCACACCTGCGCTCCCTGGTGCGCGGAGCCACCGGCCCGCACCATGTGCAGCTGGTGGTCCCCGGGACGCCGGACGCGGCGCTGCTCCCCGCGCTCGAAGCGGTCCTACGGACGGCCGGTCTGGAGAACCCGGCCGTCACCGGCCAGGTCGTCGTACTGGACCGGACGCACACCCCCGAGCGTGCCGCGGCGCGCGTCAGGGAGAACCTGGGATGCCCCGAGGAGCAGCTGGTGCGGTACTCCGACGGCCGCCGCGAGGTGCCGGTCTGGGTCGAGTACGAGGCCCGCTCCGGTGCCGACGGGCTGCCGTGGAAGGAGGACGGGGTCTATCTCGTCGCGGGCGGAGCGGACGGACCCGCCCACGCCGTCGCGCGGGAGACCGCCGCGCAGACGGGGAACGCGACCGTGATTCTCGTCGGAAGCTCCGCTCCGGCCCCCGCCGCGTCGCCGGGGCGGCCGGGGCAGGCGGACCGGGGAACGGTGCTCTTCGAGCGGGCCGATCTCTGCGACCCCTCCGAGGCGAGCGCGCTGGTCACGCGGATCCTGGAGCGCCACGGGGGCATCGACGGGGTCATCCATGTCGGCGGGACGGCCGGCGGCGCGCTCATCGCCGACACCCCGGACCAGGCGTTCCTGGACGCCCTGGCCGCGGAGACCGAGGGCGCGGTGAACCTGGACGCCGCGACTGCGGCGGTCCCGCTGGACTTCTTCGTGACGCTCGCCGCTCCGTCCGGGGCGGACGGCGCTGTCGGCCGGGTCGCCGGCGCCGCCGCGAACGCCTTCCTGGCCGCCTACCCGCGGTACCGGCAGGGCCTCGTCGCCGCCGGCCTGCGGTCCGGGCACAGCCAGTCCGTCCTGCGGCCGTCGCACGAAGGCGGTCTGCCGGAGGAGCCGGCCGTGGACGACCTCCACCGGGTCCTGCACTCCGAGCACGGCGAGGTGAGGGTCGCGGCCCGGCCCCGCGGCGGCACCCCGAGCGGCACCCCCGCCTCGACGCAGTGGCAGTTCCCCGCCCTCTCCACTGATGGGACCGACGCATGACGGACTACGACAGCGACCTGCTCGAGGACCTCGAGGAGAAGGCGAGCGGGTACCTCGCACGCCTTCTCTCCGAGGTCACCAAGCTCCCCCTCGCCAGGGTCGACGCCCGGTCGGCCTTCGAGGAGTTCGGCCTCGACTCGATCATGTCGGTGACCATGACGGAGCGGATGGCAGCGGACCTCGGCCCGCTGCCCGCCACCCTGTTCTTCGAGTTCGGCACACCCCGCGAGCTGGCCCGGCACCTGGCCGCCACCCGGCGGGCCGAGGTCGCGGCCCTCCCCGGGGAAGCCGCCGCGTCCGCGGCGGCACCCGCCCCCGTACCCCCGGCGGCGGCCCGGACCGCCGCACGGCCTGCTGCCCTCCTGCGGCGCAAGCCCCTTACCTCGACGAGGTGGTCGGGACGCGCGGCCGGTACGCCCCCCGAGGCCGTCACCCGGCCCCTTCCCGCCCCCTCCGAGCGGCAGGGCCTGGACGTCGCGGTCATCGGACTGGCCGGGCGCTACCCCCAGGCCCGCACACTGGACGAGTTCTGGGCCAACCTGGCCGCCGGCCGTGACTGCGTCACGGAGATACCCGCCGACCGGTGGGACCACCGGCCGCACTTCGACCCGGATCCCGACGCGCCCGGCAAGACGTACAGCAAGTGGGGCGGATTCCTGGATGGGGTCGACGAGTTCGACCCGCTGTTCTTCAATGTCTCACCCGCCGACGCGGAGCGGATGGACCCGCAGGAGCGCCTGTTCCTCCAGTGCGTCCACGAGACCGTGGAGGACGCCGGGTACACCCCGGACCGGCTGAAGGAGCCGACGGACTCCGGCCGTCCGCCCGTCGTCGGCGTCTACGCCGGTGTCATGTACTCGGAATACCAGTTGTACGGAGCCCAGGAACAGGTCCTCGGCAACCCGGTGGCCGTGCCCGGGAACATCTCGGGCGTCGCCAACCGGGTCTCGTACTTCTTCGACTTCCAGGGCCCCAGCCTGAGCGTCGACACCATGTGCTCCTCCTCGCTGACCGCTCTCCACCTGGCGTGCCAGGCCATCAGGTCCGGTGCCTGCGACATGGCCGTCGCCGGAGGGGTCAACGTCTCGGTGCACCCCAACAAGTACCTGCTCCTCGGCCGGAGCCGCTTCGTCTCCAGCACCGGCCGGTGCGAGAGCTTTGGCGCAGGCGGCGACGGATACGTGCCGGGCGAAGGCGTGGGCGCCGTCCTGCTCAAGCCCCTGGACCGGGCCGTAAGGGACGGCGACCACATCCACGGGGTCATCCGGGGCATCGCCGTCAACCACGGCGGGAGGACGAACGGCTACTCCGTCCCCAGCCCGGCCGTCCAGGCCCGGGTGGTCGCCGACGCCTGGCGGGAGGCCGGCATCGACCCGAACGCGGTCGGCTACATCGAGGCGCACGGCACCGGGACCGCGCTCGGGGACCCGATCGAGATCGCCGGACTCACCCGCGCCTTTCGCGCGCACGCCCGTGACGACCGGGGCTGCGCGATCGGTTCGGTCAAGAGCAACATCGGCCACGCCGAGAGCGCCGCCGGCATCTCCGGACTCACCAAGGTGCTGCTCCAGATGAGGCACGGCAAGATCGCCCCCTCGATCCACTCCGCCGAACCGAACCCGAACATCGACTTCGCCGGAACGCCCTTCACCGTCCAGCAGACCCTCGCCGACTGGAGGCGGCCGGTCGTCACCGTCAACGGCGAGGAGCGCGAGCTCCACCGGACCGCCGGCGTCTCCTCGTTCGGCGCCGGCGGCACCAATGCCCACCTGGTCGTCGAGGAGTACCGACCGTCCCCGGGCGGCGCACCGGACCGCGACGCGGCCCCCGCCGGCGTGCCGGTCGTCCTGTCGGCCCGTACCGCCGAGCGCCTGACGGAGAAGGCGGCGCAACTCGCCGACTGGATCGAACGGAAGGACCTCTCGACCGGAGACCTGCCCGCACTCGCCCACACGCTCCAGGTGGGGCGCGAGGCCATGCGGGAGCGGCTCGGGCTCGTCGTGACCGCGATGCCGGACCTGGTCGTCCGCCTCCGCGACTTCGCCGAGGGACGCCAGGACGCCGAGGGCCTGGTTCGCGGCAGGGCCCGCACATCGGCCGCCGGCCCGGGCGCCTCCGGCGGGCAGGCCGGGCGGGACCTCCCGGCACTGCTGGTGCTCTGGGCCGACGGAGGCCCGGTCGACTGGCACGCCCTGCACGGGGACAGGTGCCCGCCCCGGATCGCCCTGCCCTCCTACCCGTTCGCCAGGAACCGGTACTGGATCGACACCGCGCGCTCGGCCGCGGCCCTCGCCTCGGGCAGCACGGCGGTATCGTCCGTCCCCGCGGCGGCGGGCGGCGACCGGAATCCGGCCCCCCTCCTCTTCACGGAGACCTGGCAGCCGCAGGCGCTGCCCGACGCCCGCGTGGCCGCCGGTGCGCCGCGCACCGTGGTCTGTCTCAGCCCCGACCCGGCGTTCCGGCCCGAGGCGGCCCGCGCCTCCGGAGCCGTCGATCCCTCCGGCGCCGAGGTCACCCTGCTGTTCGTCACGCCGGGGGAGTGGTTCGCCCGGACCTCCGGGGACTCCTACCAAGCCGCTCGCCGCAACCCGGACGACTTCGCGCGGGTGTTCGCGGACATCCGGGCGCGGTACGGCGCCGTCGACGCCGTCCTGAACCTGTGGACTTTGGACGACGCGGCGGATCCCGGCTCCTACACCGACACCGTGCACCTCCTCAAGGCGATCGCCGGGTCGGGGCTGCCGGTGGGGAGCGTGCTGCAGGCAGCAGAGTTCCGCGACGGCGTCGAGCGGGCGTACGCGGAGTCGTGGCTCGGCTTCGACCGCTCCCTCGGGAGGGCGCTTCCCGGCGTGCGGTTCGCCGCGATCCTGGAGGACGCCCGGGACACGCCCGACGGGACGCCCCGCGACCTCTGGTTCGCCCGCCTGTGGGACGAGTGGGCGGCAGGCACGCCCGGCAGCGCGCTCTACCGTGCCGGTGCCCGCCACGTCAGCCGGGTCCTGCCGAGTCCGGACCGGCCCGGCCGGCACCTCCTCAAGCCCCACGGCACCTACCTCATCACGGGGGGCACCGGCGGACTCGGCCTCCTGGTCGCCGAGCATCTGGCCAGGAACTGGTCGGCCCGGCTGGTGCTGACCGGACGCTCCCCCCTCGACGCCCACAAGCGGAGTGCGCTCGCCCGGATCGAGTCACTGGGCGGCGAGGTCCTCTACCGACAGGCCGACGTCGCCGATCCGCAGGCTATGCGGGAGGTGGTGGCAGCGGCGTACGAGCGCTTCGGCCCGATCCACGGCGCCGTCCACGCCGCGGGTGTCCCCGAGGGCGGTTCGCTGACCACTGCGGACGCCCGGTCCTTCCAGCACGTGCTCTCCGCCAAGGTGGACGGCACGCGCGTGCTCGACGAGGTGCTGGCGGCGGAACCCCTCGACTTCCTCTGCTACTTCTCGTCGACCTCGGCGGTCCTCGGCGATTTCGGCGGCTGCGCCTACGCGGTGGCCAACCGCTTCCAGACGTCCTACGCGCGCCACCGCCACGAGCAGGTGCGCAGAGGAGCGTCGTCCGGAGCCACGGTCGCCGTCAACTGGCCTCTGTGGAACGGCGGCGGAATGGGATTCGACGACGCGGCCGGCATCGAGCTGTACCTGTCCTCCAGCGGACTGCGCCTGCTGGAGGAGGACGAGGGCCTCGCGCTCTTCGAACGCCTCCTCGGCCAGGACGAGACGCAGCAGATCGTCCTGGCCGGCGATCCGCCGCGGATACGGCGCATGCTCGCCACCGACCCCGCACCGGCGGTCCCGCGAAGCGAGGACCGCCCTGCCCCAGCCCCACACCGCTCCGGCACCCCCCGCGCGGCGGTCACTTCGCACACCGCGGAAAGGCAGGACATGTCAGCCAGCGAGGACACCGGCAGCAGCAGTGCCGCGGACGTCGAGGCGCTGGTCCTCTCGGCCCTCAGGACGGCCATCGTCGACGTCCTGAAGGTGCCCCGCGAGCAGATCCACGCCGACGAGAACCTCTCCGAGCTCGGGTTCGACTCGGTGAGCCTGGTCAAGCTGGCCGGGGTCCTGGGCGAGAGCCTCGCGGTCGAGGTGCTGCCGTCCATCTTCTTCTCCTACCCCACCCCGGAGAAACTGGTCGCCCGTCTGACCGCGGACCACGGAGCGGAATTGGGCCGGCGGCTCCGCCCGGAGGCAGCGGTACCCCTTACCGCGCCCGAGGACCGCGCCGCGCCGGATACCGCGCCGTGGCGCCCGGCCGACACCGAACCGGAGCCCATCGCCGTCATCGGCATGAGCGGCCGGTTCCCCGCCGCCCGGACCGTCGAGGAGTTCTGGGAGAACCTCGCACAGGGCAAGGACGCGCTGACAGCCGTCCCCGCGGACCGGCAGGCCGACTGGGAGGGGCCCGAGGCCGGGCTGCCGGACCCCGTCCGCTGCGGCTTCGTACCGGGCGTAGCGGAGTTCGACGCCGCGTTCTTCGAGATATCGCCCCGCGAGGCGCGCACCATGGACCCCCGACAGCGGCTGCTGCTCCAGGAGGCCTGGCGCGCCCTGGAGGACGCGGGCTACGGCGAACGCAGGCTGCGCGCCGGAGCGATCGGCATGTTCGTCGGCGCCGAACAGGGCGACTACGCCCAACTGACCGGGGGAGAGGGCGGCATAACCGCCCAGCACGAGGCGATCATGGCCGCACGGCTGGCCTACCTCCTCGACTTCTCCGGCCCGGTACTGACGGTCAACACCGCCTGCTCCTCGGGTCTGACGGCCGCCCACCAGGCGTGCGCGAGCCTGCGCGCCGGCGAGTGCGACACCGCGGTGGTCGCCGCCGTCAACCTGGCGACCACCGCGCGCGGCCTGGCCGAGATGGGCAGGTCGGGGATGCTCTCGGAGAGCGGGGTCTGCCGCGCCTTCGACGAGCGGGCCGACGGCATGGTCCTAGGCGAGGCGGTCCCCGCCCTCGTCCTCAAGCGGCTGTCCCGGGCGGAAGCCGACGGCGACCGCGTCCTGGCGGTCATCCGCGGCAGCGGAATGAACTACGACGGCCGCTCCAACGGCATCACCGCTCCGAACGGGGCGGCCCAGACGCGGCTCTACCGCCAGGTCTACGAGCGGCACGCCATCGACCCCGAGCGCATCGGACACCTGGTGGCCCACGGCACGGGGACCCGGCTCGGCGACCCGGTCGAGGTGAACGCCCTGAACGAGGCGTACCGGGAGCGGACGGGCAAGACCGGTTTCTGTGCGCTGACCTCTACCAAATCCGGTGTCGGCCACAGCCTGGCCGCCTCCGGGCTGGTCAGCCTGATCGCGCTGGTCCAGTCGGTCCGGCACGGCGTCGTCCCGGCGAGCCTGCACTGTGAGCAGGACAGCGACTACATCAGCTGGAAGGACAGCCCCTTCTACGTCAACAAGACGACCGAGCCGTGGCCGGCCGACCCCGCCACGGGGACAAGGCTCGGCGCGGTCAGCTCCTTCGGCATGAGCGGGACCAACGTCCACATGGTGGTGGAGAGCGTCCCCGAGCCCGTCCGCCGGACCCCGGCCGCCGAGACCCCGGTCCTGCTCCTGCTGTCCGCCAAGACTCCGGAGGCACTGCGGCGCCGCGCCGAGGACCTCCGGGCGGCGCTCGCGCACGGCGAA
The DNA here is from genome assembly GCF_042672475.1 of Streptomyces sp. NPDC127177. Lineage (NCBI taxonomy): Bacteria > Bacillati > Actinomycetota > Actinomycetes > Kitasatosporales > Streptomycetaceae > Streptomyces > Streptomyces sp. NPDC127177. The sequence continues at coordinate 38,227 of NZ_JBHXUW010000013.1, read as the reverse complement.
CTGGACCACCGGCGGCTGCGGGACACCGCCTACACCCTCATGGAGGGCAGGCAGCACTTCGTCCACCGCTGCTCCGTCGTCGTCAGTGGACCCGACGACGTCCTCGCCGCGCTGTCCGCGGCCGGGAGCGGACGGCAGCACCCCATGGTCGGGCGCGGTGAGGTCCCCTGCGAGCAGGAGCGTTCGCTGTCGGACGTCCAGGCACGGGCGCTGCTGGACGTGCTCCGGGTGCCCGGGGTGACGGCGGAGCGGTACCGGGAGGTGTGCGCCGCCCTGGGCGAGCTCTACTGCCGGGGCGCCGTGCCGGACTGGCCGGCGCTGTTCACTCCCGACACTCCGGCCATCGTCTCCCTCCCCGGCTACCCCTTCGCGCGCCCGCCGCACTGGGTCACCGACGGGCGCGGTGCCCCGGCACGGCCGGCCGCGCGTACCTCCGCACCGGCTCCCGCTGTTCCTTCGGCTCCGTCGCTTCCTTCGCTCCGCCCGGCACCCCCGGTCGTCGCGGTGCGGGAACCCGCGGTGTCGGCGGCTCCGAGCAGCGTCACCGGAAAGCCCCGGATCCGTCTCGCGGCCCCGGGCGCCCCTGCGCTCGGGACGACGGCTCCGGCGGGCAAGCCGCGCAAGATCGTGCTGACCGGCACCGGCACCGGCGAGGCGGCCGGGCGGCCGGTTGCCCCGTCCTCTCCGCCGCCCGCTCCGGCCCGTGGTACCGGGCCGGGCCGGTCTTCGCGCGTGCTGCGGGAGGAGTTGCGGGCGGGGCTGGCGGCGGTGCTGTTTCTGTCGGAGAGTGAGGTCGATCCGCGGCGCAATTTCGTGGAGTTGGGGCTTGACTCCATCATCGGGGTGGAGTGGGTGAAGGCGATCAACAAGGCGTACGGCACGTCGTTGACGGCGACGCGGCTGTACGACTATCCGTCGGTGGTGGAGCTGGCGGCCCATGTGGAGCAGCAGCTGCCGACCGGCCACGCGGCCGCCCCCGAGCCGGTGCCGGTACGGGAGCCGGTCCCGGAGCCCGCTGTCGTGCCGCAGCCGACCGCTGTTTCCCGGAGCGAGGGTTCCTCCGCGGTACCTCCCGCCACGTCGGGCCGGTCTTCGCGCGTGCTGCGGGAGGAGTTGCGGGCGGGGCTGGCGGCGGTGCTGTTTCTGTCGGAGAGTGAGGTCGATCCGCGGCGCAATTTCGTGGAGTTGGGGCTTGACTCCATCATCGGGGTGGAGTGGGTGAAGGCGATCAACAAGGCGTACGGCACGTCGTTGACGGCGACGCGGCTGTACGACTACCCGTCGGTGGTGGAGCTGGCGGCCCATGTGGAGCAGCAGCTGCCGACCGGCCACGCGGCCGCCCCCGAGCGGGAGTCGGAGCCCGAACCGGATCCTGGACCAGAGCCCCAGCCGGAACCCGAACCCGAGCCGGAACCCGAACCGGAACCCGAACCGGAACCCGAACCGGAACCGGAACCGGAACCCGAGCCCGAGCCCGAGCCCGAGCCCGAGCCGGAATTCGAGTCGGCCCTCGTGATCGGGCCGGAGCCCGAGCGTGCTCCGCCGGTGCCCGTGGACACCCCGTCGGCCGCCCCCCGCACCGACCGCGTGGCGGTGGTCGGGATGTCCGGGCGCTATCCGGACGCGGAGAACCTCCGCGAGTACTGGGCAAATCTCCGCGACGGCCGTGACTCCGTGCGCGAAGTGCCCGCGGAGCGCTGGGACATGTCCCGCTACTACGACCCCCGCCCCGGCCAGAAGGGCAAGACCTACTGCAACGCGATGGGCCACCTGAAGGACGCGGACTGCTTCGACCCGCTGTTCTTCAACATCTCGCCGGCCGAGGCGGAAGGAATCGACCCGCAGCACCGCCTGTTCCTGCAGGAGGCGTACCGGGCGTTCGAGGACGCCGGCTACGACCCCGGATCGCTGAGCCGGATGAAGTGCGGTGTCTACCTGGGTATCAGCGGCAACGAGTACAGCTTCCTGGTGTCCGGGAACGACAGCGGCGAGGACACCGTCGCGACGAGCAGCAGCAATGCCATCGCCGCCGCGCGCATCGCCTACTTCCTCAACCTCAAGGGCCCGGCGATCGCCCTCGACACCGCCTGCGCGTCCTCGCTCGTCGCCCTGCACCTCGCCCAACAGGCACTGGCCAGCGGTGAGATCGACATCGCACTGGTCGGAGGCGTCTCGCTGTACCTGCTTCCGGGCACCTACGTAAGGATGTCGGGAGCGCGGATGCTCTCGGCCAAGGGCCGATGCCGGTCGTTCGACCGGGGAGCCGACGGGTTCGTGCCGGGCGAGGGCGTCGGTGCCCTCGTGCTGAAGCGGCTGAGCGACGCCGAGGCTGATCACGACCACATCAGCGGAGTGGTCGTGGCCTCGGGTACGAACCAGGACGGCAAGACCAACGGCATCACCGCTCCCAGTGCCAACAGCCAAATGGAATTGTTCCGTTCGGTCTACGACAGGTACGGCATCGATGCCGCGTCCATCGGCTACGTCGAGACGCACGGCACGGGCACGACCCTCGGGGACGCGATCGAACTCGACGCACTGAGCACGGTCTACCGTGAGCGTGGCGTCGCTCCCGGGGCGTGCGCGATCGGCTCGGTGAAGAGCAACATCGGCCACACCTCCGCCGCCGCCGGCATCGCCGGTGTGCACAAGGTGCTGCTGGGCCTGGGCCACGGCCTGCTCGTCCCGTCCCTCCACGTGGAGACGCCCAACGAGCTCCTCGACTCCGATGACTGCCCGCTGACCATCAGCCGGGACCTCCAGTTCTGGGAAGCGGGGAACGGCCACGAGCTGAGGCGGGCAGCCGTCAGCTCCTTCGGATTCAGCGGAACGAACGCCCACGTGGTGCTGGAGGAATATCGCCATGCGTGACACGACCGAACACGCCGGATCATCGGCAGTCCTGATCGTCCTGTCCGCCGTGTCGGAAGGGCAGTTGGACACCCGGGCACGTGATCTGCTCGCCTTCGTCGAGGAGCAGCCGCGCCTCGATCTGTCCGACCTGTCCTTCTCGCTCCAGGTGGGGCGGGCGGCGCTGGAGTGCCGGCTGGCCTTCACGGCTGACTCCCTCGACGCGGTGGCCCGGGGTCTGCGGACCCATCTCGGAGAGGACGGCACCGTCGAGATATTCCGCGGCCGGGTCGCGGAGCCGTCGAGCTGGGACGAGCAGAGCGAGGAGGACCGCGACTTCGTCCGGTCCCTGATCTCCGTCCGTGCCTGGCCGGGTGTGGCGGCGGCCTGGGCCGGCGGCCGTGCCGTGGATTGGGCTCTGGTCCACGCCCCGCGCAAGCCCTTCCGCATTCCGCTTCCCACCTATCCGTTCGCCAAGGAGCGCTATTGGGTGGCGGCGAGCCCCGAGCCCGTTCCGGTACCCCCTCCGGCCGGCGGGTTCCCCCCGCCGGCCCACCCGGACGCGGCCCGGCCGTCGGGCAGCCGCCACGGTTCGGCCTTCGCCAGCGACGAGCCGGTCCTGCGGGACCACCTGGTACACGGCGTGCGGACGCTGCCGGGCGCCGCGTACCTGGAGATGGCCCTGGCGGCAGCCGCCTCGGACGGCGGGCCGCTGGGGCACCGCGCCGGCGTGGCCCTCGCGGACGTCGTATGGATCCGGCCGTTCCAGGTCCACGACCGGCCGCGCGAGCTGGAGGTGACGCTCCGACAGGACTCCGCGGACACAGTCGGCTTCCGGGTGTCTGTCGTCGGCGAGGACGCCGGGTCCGCCGTCCTGTGCACGGGCTCGGTGGTGCCGTGCGAGGCGGCACCGGCATCCGTCGACCTCGCGCGGCTGCGGGCCGCCTGGGGTGGGCGGCGCCGGGACGCGGCCGAGATCTACCCCGCGTTCCGGGCCGCCGGACTCGAGTACGGCGTGACGTTCCGCGCCATCGACCACCTGCTCCTCGGGGATGCGGAGGTGCTCGGCCGGCTGGTGCTGCCCGAGGCGGCGCGCGCTGACGCGGAGGGCCTTCGGCTGCCCCCGAGCCTGATGGACGCGGCCTTCCAGACCTGCGCGGGCGTGATGGCCGGGGAGCCCGACGCCGGGCGGACGGCGTTCGTGCCGTTCGGGGTGGACCGGGTCGAGGTGCTGGCCGCACCGGGCGAAGCCCTCTGGGTCTGGGGGCGGCGGGTCGCCCGGGACACGGTGGGCGGGACCACCCGCACCTTCGACCTCGATCTGTGCGACGACACCGGCCGCGTCCTGGTCCGGGTCCGGGGCCTGACGTTCCGGGCCCAGCCGGGAACGTCGGCCGGGCCGGCCGACGCGCCCTCCGACGGCGAGGTGTTCGCCGCCCCGCGGTGGCGGACCAGCCCGCTGCCCGACGCGTCCGCCCCCGCCGCTACGAGGGCCGTGGTGTTCGCCGAGCGCGGCGCTCTCGGCGACGGTGCCGCCCAGGGTCCGGACTGCGAGGTGGTGACGTTCGATTCGGCGGCCTCCACCCTCGACGCCCGGTACACGGACTGCGCCCTCCAGGTGCTCGAAAGGACGCAGCGGCTGCTGCGGGACGGCACGCAGACCAAGTACGTCCTCCAGGTGCTGCTGGCCGACGGGCCGGAGTCGGGCGTGCTGACCGGCCTGGGAGCGCTACTGCGGACGGCGGCCCTGGAGAACCCGCGGATCACCGGGCAGGTCGTCGTCGTGGACGGCGGGACACCGGTCGCGACACGGCTCGCCCTTCTCGAACGGGAACGGCGCGGCCCCGTCGACGCCACCGTGCGGTACCGCGGGGGCAGCCGCGAGGTTCTCACCTGGGCCGAGCAGTTCCCGGCCGGGGCGCCCGGCGTGCCGTGGCGGTCCGGGGGCGTCTATCTCGTCACCGGCGGCCTGGGCGGCCTTGGGCGCGTCTTCGCCATGGAGATCGCCCGGCAGGTGAAGGACGCCAGGCTCGTCCTCGTCGGACGCTCCCCGGTGACACGGGAGTCGCGCGGGTTCCTCGACCGGCTCCGCGCCGCGGGCGCGGAGGTGTCGTACGAGACGGTGGACATCGCCGACCCGGCCGCGGTCAAGGCGCTGGTCGACGGGATCCGCCGCACGGCGGGGGCGCTCCACGGGGTCGTCCACAGTGCCGGCGTGATCGAGGACGACTTCATCCTGAGGAAGTCCGCACAGGAGTTCCGCGGGGTCCTCTCGCCCAAGGTGAGCGGCCTGGTGAACCTCGACGAGGCGATCGGGGACCAGGACCTGGACTTCCTCGTGGCCTTTTCGTCCGGAGCCGCCGTCACCGGGAACGTCGGCCAGGCCGACTACGCGGCGGCGAACGCGTTCATGGACGCGTACGCGGAGTACCGCGCGGGCCTCGTCGCCTCCGGCCGGCGGTCCGGCCGCACGCTCTCGATCAACTGGCCCCTGTGGGCCGAGGGCGGCATGGGCACCGACGCCGACACCAGGACGGTGCTGCACGACCGCTTCGGGATCTCCCCGCTGGAGCGCGGCGCCGGAATCGAGGCGTTCACCCGCTGCCTCCACACCCACCACCACCAGGTACTCGTCGCCGCTGGGCACACGGACCGGATCAGGAATACGCTGACGATGCAGCAGGCCAGAGCGCATGCAGAACCCGCGAACGGGACCCCCGCCGTGCCGGTGGAGGCGGGCCGGGACGACGGTCTGCGGGAGTGGACCGTCGAGCACATCACCTCGCTCCTGGCGGAGGTGCTGAAGGTGCCCGCGCGGCGCCTCGATCCGGGCAGCCGCCTGGAGCGCTACGGCATCGACTCGATCCAGGCCGTCAACCTCACCGCCCGGCTGGAGACTTCGTTCGGCAACCTGCCGAAAACGCTGTTCTTCGAGCACCGCGACATCACGGAGCTGAGCCGCTACTTCATCGAGGTCCACGCGGACCGGCTGCGGGAGCTGAGGGGGGCCGTCCCGGCCGCCGCGGTTCCCTCGCCCCCGGTGCCGGAGGCGGCGGAGCCGTCCGCCGCGCCCGCCGCCCCCCTGCCGGCCTGCCGTCCGGAGGGGCACCCGTCCGCGCCGCGCGTCACGGAGATAGCCGTCATCGGGATGGGCGGACGCTACCCGCAGGCACCCGACCTGCGGACCTTCTGGCGCAACCTCGCCGAGGGCCGGGACTCCGTCACCGAGGTCCCCCGGGACCGCTGGGACGCCGATGCCCACTACCACGAGGACCGCTCCCGACCCGGTACGACGAACTCCCGGTGGGGAGGCTTCCTCGACGACGTCGACCGGTTCGACCCGTTGTTCTTCAACATGTCCCCGCGCGAAGCCGAGTTCACCGATCCGCAGGAGCGCCTGTTCCTGGAGTGCGTCTACGAGACGCTCCAGGACGCCGGGTACACGCGCCAGGACCTGGCCGAGCCCTCTCCGGCCGGAGCCGGCGGCAACGTCGGGGTGTTCGTGGGCTCGATGTACGACGAGTACCAGCTCTACGGTGCCACCGAGCAGGCGCTGGCGGCCGGCCGGGCGATTCCCGGCAACGCCGCGAACATCGCCAACCGGGTCTCCTACTTCTGCGACTGGCAGGGACCGAGCCTCACCGTCAAGACGATGTGCTCCTCGTCCCTGTCGGCGCTCCACCTCGCCTGCCTGAGCCTGCAGGCGGGCGACTGCGAGGTCGCGGTCGCCGGCGGGGTCAACCTCTCCCTGCATCCCGCGAAGTACCTCCTGCTGGGCCAGGCCGGCTTCGCGTCGAGCAAGGGCCGCTGCGAGAGCTTCGGTGAGGGCGGCGACGGCTACGTCCCCGCCGAAGGGGTGGGCGCGGTCATGCTCAAGCCCCTGGACCGGGCCGTCGCCGACAACGACCGCATCTACGGGGTCATCAAGGCGACGGCGGTGAACCACGGCGGTCGCACGAACGGCTACACCGTCCCCAACGTGAACGCCCAGGCCGACGTGATCACCCGCGCCCTCGACCGGGCCGGGGTCGACGCACGCACCATCAGCTACGTCGAGGCGCACGGCACGGGCACCTCGCTCGGGGACCCGATCGAGATCGCCGGCCTGGCCAAGGCGTTCTCCCGCCACACCGCAGACCGCCAGTACTGCGCGATCGGATCGGTCAAGAGCAACATCGGGCACGCCGAGAGCGCCGCGGGCATCTCGGCCTTCACCAAGGTGCTGCTGCAGCTCGCGCACGGCCATCTGGTCCCCTCGCTCCACTCGGAGACGCTGAATCCCCACATCGACTTCGCCGACACCCCCTTCCGGGTGCAGCAAGAGGCGGCGGAGTGGCGGCGGCCGGTGATCGACACGCCCGAGGGCCCGCGGGAGTACGCGCGCCTCGCCGGCATCTCGTCATTCGGCGCGGGCGGGTCGAACGCCCACGTCATCGTGGGCGAGTACGTTCCGGACGGGCCGGCGGCGTCCGGCGGTCCGACGCAATGGCCGCTGGGTTCGCTCATCGTGCTCTCGGCGCGGACCGAGGACCAACTGCGCGAGCAGGCCCGGCGCCTGCTGGACTGGGTCCGCGAGGAGCGGATCGGGGACGCCGACGTGCCCGCCGTCGCGGCCACGCTCCAGGTGGGCCGGGAGCACATGGCCGAGCGGCTGGCGTTCCCGGCCGGCTCGGTGGCCGAGCTGACGGCCCATCTGGAGGCCCATGTCGCGGGCAAGGACGACACCGAGGCCTACCGGGGGCGTGGCAGGCGCGCCCAGGACCTCGTCTCCGTCCTGGTCGAGGACGAGGACATGGAACGCACCATCGCGGCCTGGGTGGACAAGAGGAAGTTCGGCAAGCTGCTCGAACTGTGGACCAACGGGCTGGACCTGCCGTGGCGCCGGTACTACCCGGACGGCCTGCCGCGCCGGATCTCGCTGCCGACCTACCCGTTCGCCCGCAAGCGGTTCTGGGCGGCCGAGGACACCCGGCCCGTGACCGGGCAGGTCGCCCGCGAGGCGGCCACCCCGGCCACCCCGGCCACCCCGGCCACCCCGGCCGAACCGGCCGGCACGCCAGCCCCCGCGCCGCTCACCCTGCCCAAGGCTGCCTCGGCCCCCGCGCCCGCTGTGCCCAAGGCTGCCCCCGCCCAGGCGCCGGCAGCCCGGAGCACCGCCAAGCCGCGTGGCATCGGTCTGGTCCCCCTGGACGGTGCCGGTCCCCGCGCCGGCGGCGGCCCGGTTCCCGCACGACCCGTCCGTCAGGACTCCACCTCGGTGAGCGCCCCGCGCCCGGCCCCGGTGGAAACGCCGCCACCGGCAGCCGCCGCCCCTGACCGGGAGGTCCTGGTGGCCGAGTTGTCGACGAGCCTCGGCGAGGCCCTGTACCTGCACGACGAGGAGATCGACCCGGACACGAAGTTCATCGACCTCGGCCTGGACTCCATCGTCGGCGTCGAGTGGATCAACGCGATCAACAAGCGGTACGGACTGGATCTGCCGGTGACCCGGCTCTACGACCACCCCACCGTCATGGAGCTGTCGGCGTACATCGTCCGGGAGCTGGCCAAAGGAGGCGCCCCTCAAGGGCGGCCCTTTCGTGAAGTGACCGAGCCCGAGCCCGAGCCCGAGCCCGAGCCCGAGTCCGAGCCGGAGCCGGAGGCCGAGCCCGAGGCCGAGGCCGAGTCGGAGCCGGAGGCCGAGCCCGAGGCCGAGTCGGTGGCAGCCGCCCCGGCGCCGGCCCCGTCCGTGGTCGAGCCGCCGGCCGGGTCCCCGACGTCCGGAGCGATCGCCGTGGTGGGCATGTCCGGCAGGTACCCCGGTTCCACGACCCTGGACGAGTACTGGGACAACCTGGTGAACGGCCGTGACTGCGTGGGCGAGGTCCCCGCTTCCCGGTGGAGCGTCGCCGACCACTACGACCCGCGCCCCCACCAGGACGGCAAGGTCGACTGCAAGTGGATGGGGCACCTCGACGACATCGAGAGCTTCGACCCGCTGTTCTTCAACATCCCGCCCGCGGAAGCGGAGTCGATGGACCCGCAGCAGCGGCTGTTCCTCCAGGAGGCGTACCACGCCTTCGAGAACGCGGGCTACGACCCGCGTTCGCTGGGAGGCCGCAAGTGCGGGGTCTACCTCGGGATCATGGGCAGCGAGTACGGCATGCTCATGCAGCGCCAGGGACGGGGGACGAGCGCGGCTGCCACGAGTGGCAGCAATGCCATCACCGCCGCGCGCATCGCCTACTTCCTGGACCTCAAGGGCCCCGCCATCGCCCTGGACACGGCCTGCTCCTCCTCCCTGGTGGCCACCCACCTGGCGACGCAGGCCCTGCGCGGCGGCGAGATCGACATGGCCCTCGTCGGAGGCGTCACCCTCTACCTGGGCCTCGACGCGTACCTCGGCATGTCCAGCGCGGGAATGCTGTCCCCGGACGGGCGCTGCAAGGCCTTCGACAACAGTGCGAACGGGTTCGTGCCGGCCGAGGGTGTGGGCGCGCTCGTCCTCAAGCGCCTCGACGACGCCGTCCGCGACGGCGACCACATCCACGGCGTGGTCATCGGATCGGGCATCAACCAGGACGGCAGGACCAACGGCATCACCGCGCCGAGCGGTGTGAGCCAGCGGGAACTGGAACGCGACGTATACGAGCGGTACGGCATCGACCCGGCCGGGATCGGCTACGCCGAACTGCACGGCACGGGAACCAAACTGGGCGACCCCATCGAGCTGGACGCCCTGGCTTCGGTCTACCGGGAGTACACGGACCGGACCGGGTACTGCGCCATCGGCTCGGTCAAGAGCAACCTCGGCCACACCTCCGCCGCCGCGGGCATCGCCTCCATCCAGAAGGTGCTGCTGTCCATGCGCAACGAACAGCTGGTGCCGACCCTGCACTTCGACCGGCCCAACGAGCACTTCGACTTCGAGAGCTCGCCGTTCCGCGTCAACACCGAGCTCTCCCCGTGGAAGGCCGAGGCGGACCGTCCGCGGCGTGCGGCCGTCAGCGGCTTCGGCTTCAGCGGCACCAACGCCCACCTGGTCGTGGAGGAGTTCACCGGGCACGACGCCGAGCGGCCGGCCGACGGGCCGTACGTCATAGTGCTGTCGGCCAGGAGCGAGGAGCAGCTGAGGACCTCGGCCGCCCGTCTCGCCGAGCACCTGCGCGCCCATCCCTCGGTGGCCCTGGCGGACGTCGCCCATACCCTGCAGCAGGGCCGGGAAGCCATGGCGCGACGGCTGGCCGTGGTGGCCGTCACCCCGTTGGAGCTGCGCGAGAAGCTGACCGGCTACGCCGAGGACGGCGCGGCGGAGGGCGTCCTCACCGGGCTGGCCGGCAAGGGCCGGACCGGTCGCGGCGAGCCGGCCGGACCCGACGCCGCGGACGGCCCGCCGACCGTCGCGGAGGCCGAGCGGCTCGCCGCGGCCTGGGTCGGCGGAACGCCTGTCGACTGGGCGCGGCTGACCGGGTCGGGACGGCCCCGCCGGGTCCCCCTGCCCACCTACCCCTTCGCGCGGGAGCGCTGCTGGTTCGACGACGGTCCGGGAGACGGGCTGCCCGTGGCGGACGTCCCGGCCTCCGCCCCCGCCGCGGCCGAGGGCGAGCACCCGACGGCCGCGCCCGAGGGTGCGGACCAGGGCGGTACGAGCATCCTGCTGGCACCGGTCTGGGACGCCGTCCCCGCGCGGCTGCCGCAGGACCCCGCCGTGTCGCACGGCCGGGCCGTCGTGATCGGCGGCACCGCGCAACAGCACGAACGGATCCGCGCCGTCCACGGCCGTGCCGAACACCTGCTGCTGGAACAGGCGGACACGGCCGAGAGCATCGCGGCGAAGCTGGACGGCACCGGTGACGTCCTCGGGCACCTGGTCTGGATCGCCCCCCGGGAGACGGCCGCCGACGACGAGGCGCTGGTGGACGCCCAGGAGACCGGCCTCTACGCCTGCTTCCGCCTGCTCAAGGCGCTGCTGGAGCTGGGGTACGACCGTCGCCCGCTCGATATCACCCTCATCACCGAGCGGGCCCTGCGGGTCCGGCGTACCGACGTGGTCCACCCGGCCCACGCCGGACTGCACGGACTGCTCGGGTCGGTGGCGAAGGAGTACCCGGGCTGGACGGTGCGCCTCGCCGACCTGGACCCGGACCACGCCTGGCCGGCGGCGCAGCTGTTCGCGCTGCCCGCGGCGGAGACCGGCAGCGTGTGGGCGTACCGCCGATCCCGCTGGTACCGCCAGACGCTCGTACCGGTGCAGGTCACCGCCGCGGAGCGTACTCAGCGGACGGTGTACCGGCAGGACGGCGTCTACGTGGTGATCGGAGGGGCCGGAGGCATCGGCGAGGCGTGGACCGAGCAGATGATCCGCACCTGCGGGGCGCAGGTCGTGTGGATCGGGCGGCGGGAGGAGGACGAGACGGTCCGGGCGAAGCTCGACCGCCTGGGCGAGCTCGGCCCCCGGCCGCGCTACGTGCGGGCCGACGCCACCGACCGGGCGGCGCTGGAGAGGGCATACGAGGAGATCAAGAAGATCCATCCGGTGGTCCACGGGGTGGTCCACTCGGCGATCGTGCTACTGGACCGGAGCCTGGAGCGGATGGACGAGCAGCGCTTCCGGGCCGCGGTCGCGGCCAAGGTCGACGTGAGCGTCCGGCTGGCCCAGGTGTTCCGCGCCGAGCCCCTGGACTTCCTCCTCTTCTTCTCGTCGATGAACTCCTTCCTGATGGGTCCGGGACAGTCCAACTACGTGGCGGGATCGGTGTTCGAGGACGCCTACGCCCACCGTCTCGGCGCCGACCTGGACATTCCCGTCAAGACCATGAACTGGGGCTTCTGGGGCACCGTTGGCGTCGTCGCCGCACCGGAGTACCGGGAGCGCATGCAGAGGGCAGGGGCGGGCTCGATCGAGCCCGCGGACGGTATGGCCGCTCTCGACGTCCTGCTTTCGGGCAAGTTCGACCAACTCGGGCTGATCAAGGCCAACGGGGGTAATTCCTGACATGCTGAACAACATTCGGCGCGAAGCCATCACGATGGTGCCCGAAGGCACCCGGGTCCCCCTGCGGCACCTGTGCCGGGAGCAGGACGGTGCGCGGGGCCCGGCGGCGGGCCCCTCGCCCGCCGACGCCGTCGCCCAGGACGAGGACCTGCTGCTGAGCCGTCTGCTGCTGCTCCAACTCACCGAGGCGGGGCAGTTCTCCGGGGCGACCCCGCCGCCGCTCCCCGAGGGCGGGCTGCGGCGCTGGCTGGACGAGTCCGTGCGGCGGCTGCGCGAAGGCGGCCTCCTCGGCGGCCCTGCCTCGGGCCCGGTCCCTGCGGTCCCGGTGGACGGCTCCGCGGTGTGGTCGCGTTGGGAGGAGTACGTCGCCGCCGCACAGGGGGACGCGGCGCGGCGCGCCCGCCTGGCGCTCCTCGACACCACCCTGCGCGCGCTGCCGGGAATCCTGCGCGGCGAGGTGCTCGCCACCGACGTGATGTTCCCCGGCTCGTCGATGGAACTGGTCGAGCCCATATACCGGGACAACCCCCTCTCCGACCGCTTCAACGGGATCCTGGCGGACGCCGCGGTCGCCGTGGTGCGGGAGATCGTGCGCGCCGACCCGGCCGCCCGGGTCCGCATCCTGGAGATCGGCGCGGGCACCGGCGGCGGGAGCGTCGCCGTCCTCGAAGGGCTGCTGCCCTTCACGGCGCAGGTGGAGACGTACGCCTACACCGACCTGTCGAAGTCCTTCCTGATGCACGCGGAGGAGCAGTACGGGCCGCGGTACCCCTATCTGGACTACCGGTTGTTCGACGTCGGGCAACCGCTGGCGGCGCAGGGCATCGCCCTCGGTTCCTACGATCTCGTCCTCGCGACCAACGTGCTGCACGCCACGAAGGACGTCCGCCGGACCCTGCGCAACGCCAAGGGAGCGCTCAAGCGGCACGGAGTGCTCATCGCCAACGAGCTCTCCACGCACCCGCTCTTCACCCATCTGACGTTCGGCCTCCTCGACGGCTGGTGGCTCTACGAGGACGACGCGCTGCGCATGCCGGGCGGTCCCGGCCTCTCCCCGGACGGCTGGGAGGAGGTGCTCGACGACGAGGGGTTCGGCTCGGTGTCCTTCCCGGCGCGGGGGCTGCACGCGTTGGGCTACCAGGTGATCGCCGCGGAGAGCGACGGACTCGTCCGCCAGGAGGCCCGGGAGACCGGGGCACCGACGGGGGAGCGGGCCGCAGAGGGCCCCGCCCGGCCCGAGGCCCGGGAGGCCGCCGCCCTCTCCGGGCAGGCGGAGGAAGCGCGGGTCAGGGACGCGATCTTCGAGCAGCTGCGGCGGTCGCTGAAGCTCCAACGGTCCCAGATCGCCGCGGATGACGCCTTCATGGACTACGGCGTCGACTCGATCATCGGCGTGCGGCTGATCCAGGAGATCAACCGCGCACTCGGCACCGAGCTCGCCACGACCGACCTCTTCGACCACGGATCGGTCAGCCGACTGGCGCGGCACATCGTCGACCACGCCCTCCCGTCCGCACCGGCACCGTCCGCACCCGCACCTGCCACGCAGGCCGCACCGGCACCGCCCACCGCGTCGTCCCGACGGGCCGTCCGGACCGGAGCAGGGCGGGAGGCGGAACGGACCACTGCGGGCGGCACGTCCAGGGATCCCATCGCCGTGGTCGGCATGAGCGGCCGGTTCGCCGGCTCACCCGGCGTCGAGGAGCTCTGGGAGCACCTCGCCCAAGGACACGACCTGACGGACCCCGTCTCGCGGTGGGACCTCGCGGGCCAACGCGGCAGCTTCATCGATGGGATCGACCTCTTCGACCCGGCCTTCTTCAACATCTCGGGCGTCGAGGCCACCTACATGGACCCGCAGCAGCGGCTGTTCCTCGAAGAGTCCTGGAAGGCCCTGGAGGACGCCGGCTACGCCGGCTCCGGCACCCGGGGGCGGCGCGTGGGCGTGTACGTCGGCTGCCAGGAGAGCGGCTACGCCCAGCTCTGCGGCGGCCAGGCGCCGCCGCAGTCCATGTGGGGCAACGCACTGTCGGCGATGCCGGCGCGTATCTCGTACCACCTCGACCTCCAGGGGCCGGCGATCGCGGTCGACACGGCGTGCTCCAGTTCGCTCGTCGCCGTCCACCTGGCCTGTCAGGGGTTGTGGGGAGGTGAGACCGAGATGGCGCTGGCCGGCGGCGTATCCCTGCAGTGCACCCCGCAGTTCTACGTGCTGGCGGGCCGTGCCGGCATGCTCTCGGCGAGCGGCCGGTGCCACACCTTCGACGACCGCGCCGACGGCTTCGTCCCCGGAGAGGGCGTCGGAGTGCTCGTCCTCAAGCGGCTCGCCGACGCGCTCGCCGACGGCGACCACATCCGCGGCGTCATCCGCGGCTCAGGCATCAACCAGGACGGCGCGTCGAACGGGATCACCGCGCCGAGCGCCGCGTCCCAGGAGCGTCTGGAGACCTTGGTCTACGACACCTTCGGGATCCGCCCGGACGGCATCCAGATGGTGGAGGCGCACGGCACCGGCACCAAGCTCGGCGACCCGATCGAGTACCGGGCGCTGAAGAACGCCTTCCGCCGCCACACCGACCGCACGGAGTACTGCGCGCTGGGGTCCGTCAAGTCCAACCTCGGTCACACGATCACCGCGGCCGGGGTCGCCGGGGCCATCAAGGTGCTGCTCTCGCTGGAGCACCGGACCATCCCTCCCTCGATCAACTATGAGCGGCCGAACGTCCACATCGACATGACGGACAGCCCCTTCTACGTGAACACCGAGAGCCGGCCCTGGGACGCCGGGACGGACGGCACGCGACGCGCCGCGGTCAGCTCCTTCGGGGTCAGCGGCACCAATGCCCACATCGTGTTCGAGGAGGGCCCCGAAGCCGCCCGCCCCTCCGGCACCCCGCCCACCACGCACCTGGTCACCCTCTCCGCGGCCACCGCCGCACAGCTCGCCGAGCAGGCCGAGCGCCTGATCGGGCACTGTGAGCGGCGGCCCGGTCTGGACGCCGGAGACATCGCCTTCACCCTCCTTCTCGGCCGCCGGCACCTCGCGCACCGGCTGGCCTGCGTCGTCCGGGACGGCGTCGAACTGGCCGCGGCCCTGCGCATCTGGCTCGACACGGGGCAGGCCCCCCGTCTCAGCATCGGCGAGGTCCCCGCGCAGGGGATCGAGGAGCGCACCGCGCTGCGCAGCCTCGGCAACGACTGCCTGAGGCAGGCGGGCGGCGACCCGGCCGCCCGCGCGGAGCTGCTGGCCACCGTCCGGGACCTGTACGTCCAGGGGTACGAACTGGACTACGCGGCCCTCTTCGCCGACGGTCACCACACCCGCGTGCCACTGCCCACTTACCCCTTCGCCCGGGACCGGTACTGGACGTCCGGGCAGCCGGCGCCCATCCCGGCCCGCCCCGGCGCGGCCGGGCCGCACCCGCTGCTCCACGAGGACGTCTCGGACTTCGGCGTGCGGCGGCACCACACGCGGTTCACCGGTGAGGAGCACTTCCTCACCGACCACGTGGTCAAGGGGCGGAAGGTGCTGCCGGGCGTCGTCTGCCTGGAGATGGCGCGGGCCGCCGCCTCCCACGCCCTGGGGACAGCCGGGGCCGTGAGCGGCACCGACGGCATCGCCCTGCGCAATGTGGTGTGGGCGCGGCCGGTGGCCGTGGACGCCGAGCCCGTCACCCTCGTCACGACCCTCACGCCCAGGGGCCCCGACGAGGCCGACTACGAGATCGCCGGCCCGCCCGGCGCGTCCGGCGCCGCACCGGTCGTGCACAGCCAGGGGCAGGTGGTGCGCAGGACGGCGGCACCGGCCGTGCTCGACCTGTCCGCCCTCCGCGAGGCCTGCGACCTGGCGGAGCTGACCGCGGCGGACCTGTACCGGGCGTACGAGGCGATCGGGTTCCGCTACGGCCCCTCCCACCGGGGTCTGGAGCGGCTGCACGTCGGCCGCGGCCAGGTCCTGGCGCGGCTCGTGCTCCCGGAGTCGGTCCGGGCGGGCCGCGACGCGTTCGTCCTGCATCCGAGCCTGCTCGACTCGACCCTGCAGGCATCGCTCGGCATCGGTCTCGCGACCGGCGGCTCCGTGGCGCTCGATGTGTCCGGCATGAAGCCCTCCCTGCCCTTCGCCCTGGACGAACTCGAAGTGCTGGACGCCGGCCCGGAGTCGCTGTGGGGCTGGATCCGCCTCAGCGAGGGCTCCCGTGCGGACGGGGCGGTCTTCAAACTCGACATGGACCTGTGCGACGACCGGGGACGGGTCTGCGTCCGGATCCGCGGCATGTCCTACCGCGTCCTGGACGGCGAGGTCGGGGGGACGGCGCCGGACGCGGTGTCCTGCGTCGGCTTCCTGCCGGTCTGGCAGGAAGCCGTACCCGGCGGCGCCCCGGACCCCGCACCACGGGAACGCGTCGTGCTGGTGCCCGAGCTGCCCGACCTGCCAGGTCTGTCCGGCCTCGGAGCACTCCTCGCGCAGCGGGATCCGGCGGCCCGCCTGCTGCGGCTGACCTCGGTCGAGGCCGGCCCGGCGGAGCGGTTCACCGACTACACCGTGCAGGCGCTGGAACACCTGCGGGCCCTGATGGCGGAGGGCGTGCGGCACGGGGTCCGCGTCCAACTCGTCGTCCCCGACGGGGCCGGCCTGGACACCACCCGTGGCCTGAGCGGGCTGCTCATGTCGGCGCGGGCGGAGGAACCGGGGCTGCTGCCGCAGGTGGTGCTCGTCGACCCGAGTGGGACCGCCGAGCAGACGGCGTCCCGGCTCTCCGAGGCCCTCCGGCATCCCGGGGCGTCCTGCCTGCGGTTCAGGGACGGCCGTGCGCAGAGCCTCGGCTGGCGCGCGGGCGACCCGGCCGCCGCGGCTCCGGTGCCCTGGCGCAACGGCGGGGTCTACCTGGTCACGGGCGGAATGGGCGGCATCGGCAGGCTCGTCGCCCAGGACATGGCGTCCGGCGCGAGCGATGTGAGCATCGTCCTGGCGGGCCGCTCGGCGCTCGGACCTGAACAGGAGTCCGTCCTGGCCGCCCTGCGCGGCCAGGGGGCCGACGTCCGCTATGTCCGGGGCGACGTCGCCCGGCCCGGCGCGGTGCGCTCCCTGGTGGACGACATCCTGCGGGAGCACGGTCGGCTGCACGGCATCGTGCACGCGGCCGGGGTGCTCCGCGACGGGCTCGTCCGCGGCAAGACCGCGCAGGAGTGCCGTGCGGTCCTCGCCCCGAAGGTGGCCGGCCTGGTGAACCTCGACGAGGCCACCAGGGACGTACCGCTGGACTTCCTGGTGTCGTTCTCCGGTGCGGCGGGGGTGTTCGGAAACGCCGGGCAGAGCGACTACGCGGCGGCCAACGCGTTCCTGGATGCCTACACCCACCACCGGCGGGAGCTCGTCGACCGCGGGGAGCGCTCGGGCGCCTCCGTGTCGATCGACTGGCCGCTGTGGGCCGAGGGCGGGATGGGGGTGGA
Source organism: Streptomyces sp. NPDC127177 (assembly GCF_042672475.1). Classification (NCBI taxonomy): domain Bacteria; kingdom Bacillati; phylum Actinomycetota; class Actinomycetes; order Kitasatosporales; family Streptomycetaceae; genus Streptomyces; species Streptomyces sp. NPDC127177. The sequence goes on along the minus strand of NZ_JBHXUW010000013.1, from coordinate 20,952 downwards.
TTCCGGGACCGAGGCGATGATGAACGAGCGGCTGGGTATGGCTCCGCTGCCGACCGCCGACGGCATCGCCGCCCTGTACGCCGCGCTGGCGGCGCCGCACAGCCAGGTCCTGGTCCTCTCCGGCGACGCCGACCGGATCGGGCGGGCCGTGCTCGGCCGGCCGGTGGCGCCCGAGGCGTCCCCCCGGCCCGTGCCGCGGACCCCGGCCGCCCCGGCGCAGGCCCGGCCCCCGCGTGCCGCGGGCGATGCGGCCGACCCGGTCCGCACCGCGCTGGTCGCACGGCTGCGGCAGACCCTGAGCGAGGTGATCCAGGTGCCCGGCCACCGGATCGACGCGCAGGCGCCCTTCGAAGGGTTCGGCATCGACTCGGTCCTCGCGCTCTCCGTCACCAACCGGCTGGAGGCCGACTTCGGCTCCCTGTCGAAGACGCTCTTCTTCGAGTACCGCAACCTCCACGAACTGAGCTCCTACCTCCTCCGGGCGTACCCGGACGTGGTCCGGAGCCTCGTCGTGGTCCGCGAGGAGCCCGCCGGGTACGCGGCGCCCGAGGGCGGGTGCCCGGCCGCCGTCGTACGGACGTCGGCGGCCCTGGCACCGCCTCCGGTCGCGGCGCAGCGGCCGGAGGCCCGCGAGGATGCGATCGCCGTGATCGGACTCGCCGGGCGCTACCCCGGTGCGGAGGACCTGGCCGGGTTCTGGGAGAACCTGGTCGCCGGAAGGGACTGCGTCACTGAGGTCCCCCGGGACCGGTGGGAGCACGCGCCGTCCGACGGCACTCCGCCGGACCTGCCCGGTGGGGCTCCCACCCAGTGGGGCGGGTTCCTCTCCGACGTGGCCGGATTCGATGCACCGTTCTTCAACGTCTCACCCCGTGAGGCCGCGATCATGGATCCGCAGACGCGCCTGTTCCTGGAGTGTGTCTGGACCCTGCTGGAGAGCTCCGGCTACAGCCGGGACCGGCTGCGCGACGCGCACGGCGGCCGGGTCGGCGTCTACGTCGGCGCGATGTACCAGCACTACCAGCTGCTGTCGTCCGACCCCGCGCACGAGTCCGTCACCTCGGTGATGAGCCACAGCGCCATCGCCAACCGGGTCTCGCACTTCTTCGACCTGCAGGGGCCGAGTCTCGCGATCGACACCACCTGCTCCTCGTCCCTGGTCGCCATCCACATGGCCTGCGAGGAACTGCGGCGCGGCGGCGGCGACATGATGATCGCCGGCGGGGTCAATCTCTCCCTGCACCCCAAGAAGTACGCGGGGCTGGACCTCACCGGCCTCACGGGGAGCGACCCCGAGAGCCGGGCCCTGCTGGACGGGGACGGATTCATCCCCGCGGAGGGCGTCGGCGCGGTGCTGCTGAAGCCGCTGGCGGACGCCGTGCGCGACGGGGACGAGGTCCTCGCCGTCATCCGGTCGAGCGCGACCAACCACAAGGGCCGCACCAGCGGCCCCATGGTGCCCAGTCCGGCCCGTCAGAAGGAGCTGATCACGGAGAACCTACGGAGGGCGGGGGTCCACCCGCGCACGATCAGCTACGCCGAGGTGTCGGCCAACGGCTCCCAGATGGGCGACGCCATCGAGTTTGCGGCACTGCGGGAGGCCTTCGCCGAGCACACCCGGGACGAGCGGTTCTGTGCCGTCGGCACGGTCAAGTCCACGCTGGGCAATCTGGAGGCGGCCTCGGGCGTGGCCCAGCTGAGCAAGGTGGTCCTGCAGCTCACGCACCGCAGGCTGGTTCCCTTCACCGGGAAGGGCCCGCTGAATCCGGGGGTGGAGTTCGAGGGCACCGCGTTCTACCTGCCGCAGGAGGCGGAGCCGTGGCACCGGCCCGTCGTGGACCTCGACGGGCAGGACCGGGAGTACCCGCTGCGGGCGGTCATCGACTCCTTCGGGGCGGGCGGTTCCAACGCCCATCTGGTCGTGGAGGAGTACACGGGGCGGCCCCCGGCCGATGACGCCGCGGAGCCGGCCCCCGGTGCCACCGAGCCGGCGCCGCAGGTCGTGGTCCTCTCCGCCCACACCGAGGACCGGTTGAGGGCCGTCGCCGGCCGGCTGCTGGAGTTCCTGCCCGCGCAGGAGGGCCTGGACCTGGAGGACCTCGCCCACACGCTCCGGTACGGGCGCGAGGCCATGCGGTTCCGGCTGGCACTGGTGGCGGGGAACCTCGGGGAGCTGGTCGCGGGCGTCACCCACTACCTCGCCGACGAGGGGGGCACCGCCCCCGTGCCCGTGTTCACCGGCGATGTCGGTGGAGACGGTTCCGACCTCGACCTGCTGCTCGGCGGACGGGCAGGGGAGGCCCTGGTCCGCGAACTGCTGGCCGAGAACCACCTGGAGAAGCTCGCGCTGGTGTGGACGCGGGGCGGCAAGGTGCCCTGGGAGCAGGTGCGGCGCGGCGACCGGAGCCCGCGGATCCTCCGGTCCCTGCCGGGCTATCCCTTCGACCGCAAGCGCCACTGGGTGCCCGCGCGTCCCGGACGGGACGCCGCGGCCGTGACTGCCGCTCCTTCAGCGGTGCCTCCGGCCGCTTCCCCCGCGGCGGTTCGACCGACCGGCACGGCCGCGGCGGACCGGATCACGACCGCCGTCGCCGAACTGCTGGGGATGCGGGCGGACGAACTCGACCTCTCCGTGCCGCTGGAGGACCTGGGCTTCAGCTCGATCCAGGCCACCCAACTGCTCCAGGTGCTCCGGGCCGAGGTCGACCCCCAGGCCGACCTCGGGGCGCTGGGCGAGTGCCGGTCGACCCGGGACTTGCTGCGCCGCTTCGGGTCCGGGGCGGGCGGTTCCGCCGGGGCCGGTACGGCGTCCGCAGCTCCGGTGCACATCCCGGAGGTCGTTCCGCTCAACGGCGGGCGGGAGGGCCGGCCGGTGTTCTGGTTCCACGGCGGGCTCGGCGGGGTGGAGGTGTACGCCTCGGTGGCCGACAGCATCGAGCGGCCCTTCTACGGGATCCAGGCCCGCGGCTGGATGACGGACAGCGAGCCGCTGCACGGCATCCCGGCCCTGGCGGCGCACTACGCGCAGATCATCCGCACGGTCCAGCCCGAAGGGCCGTACGACCTCGGTGGCTTCTCCTTCGGCGGCCTGCTGGCCTACGAGGTGACGCGCCTGCTCCAGGAGCAGGGCATGACGGTCGGGAGCATCGTCATGGTGGACACCTACGACGACAGTGTGGGGGACGTGACCATGTCGCGCACCGACATGCTGCTGCAGCAGGTCAACGCCCTGCTGTTCGCGGCTTCCAAGCCCGCCCCGGAGGACTTCGCCACCACCCTGGTGTCCGGTGGCGAGATCGACTGGACCCAGGACGAGGACGGCCTGCTCGACCAGATGCTCACCCTCGCGCGGGAGCGGGGACTGAAGGGGGAGGAGCAGCCGCTGCGCGCCCTTGTGCTGCGCAATCTTGAGGTCCAGGACGCCTACGGGCTGCTGGACTACGACATCGCGCCGCTTCCCCGGCCCGACTCGGTCTCCTGCTTCTACTTCCGCAACGGCAGCGGCCTGTTCTACGGGGAGATGGAACCGCTGTTTTCCACCGGGAAGGAGGGCGTCGTCCTGGACCACGCCGTCTACTGGACGAAGTGGCAGCGGCAGCTACCGCACTTCCACCGGATCGACGTGGACGCGGCGAACCACTTCGTGATGCTGGGCGACCCGGCGGCCCTCACCACGGTGCGGTCCTTCTGCTCGCTGTTCTACTCCGGCGGCCGGAGTCGGCGCCTCCCCGTGGCGAAGGCGTGGGCCACCCGCCACCAGAAGGCGCGGGAGGCGAAGTGAGCGTGCCTGAGGAACGCCGTGAGGACGCGGCTCGGCGGCTCGGCTGCGCCTCCTTCCGGCGGGACTTCGGCATCGACTACGCCTATCTGGCGGGGTCGATGTACCGGGGCATCGCCTCGAAGGAACTGGTGGTCGCCATGGGGCGGGCGGGCTGCATGGGATTCTTGGGCGCCGCCGGCCTGAGTCCCGAGCGGGTGACGAGCGACATCGCGCACATCCGGCGGCACTTGGAGCCGGGCCGGCCCTTCGGGGTCAACCTGCTGTGCGACCTCCAGCACCCGGAACGGGAGATGGCCAACGTCGAGAGGCTCCTCGCCCACGGGGTGCGGATCATCGAGGCGTCGGCGTTCGTCAAGGTCACTCCGGCCCTGGTTCTGTTCCACGTGTCGGGGCTGCGGCACGGGCCCGGGGGCGGCGTCGAACGCGGCACGCGGATCACCGCCAAGGTCTCCAGGCCCGAGGTGGCGCGCGAGTTCATGCGGCCCGCGCCGACGCTGATGGTCGAGCGGCTGGTGGCGGAGGGCCGGGTCACGCCCGAGCAGGCGGCACTGGCCCGGCGGGTGCCGGTGGCGCAGGACCTCACCGTCGAGGCGGACTCGGGAGGCCATACCGACCGGGGGGTCTCCACCGTGCTGTTGCCGTCGATGCAGAGCCTGCGGGATCGCCTGACACGGGAGTTCGGGTACGGGGAAAAGATCCGCATGGGGCTCGCAGGCGGGATCGGAACGCCGCCCGCGGTCGCCGCGGCCTTCGTCATGGGCGCCGACTTCGTCATGACGGGATCCATCAACCAGTGCACGGTCGAGGCCGGCGTCAGCGACGCGGTCAAGGACCGCCTGCAGGCCATCGACGTGCAGGACACCGACTACTGCCCGGCGGGCGACATGTTCGAGATGGGCGCGCTGGTCCAGGTCCTGAGGAAGGGCGTCCTTTTCCCCGCCAGGGCGAACCGGCTGCATGCCCTGTACAAGAGCCACAACTCGTGGGAGGAGATACCGCAGGAGACCCGCAGACAGATCCAGGACGCCTACTTCAAGAAGAGCGCCGACGAGGTCTGGCTGGAGACCTGTGAGCATCTACGGAGGACGGGCCGAGCCTCGGAGATCGAGCGGGCCGAGCGCACCCCGAAGCGGCGCATGGCCCTCATGTTCCGCTGGTACTACGGCTACAGCAGTCGTCTCTCCTTCATGGACACCGATATCGATCCGGCCAACCTTCAGATTCATACGGGGCCGGCTCTCGGGGCGTTCAACCAATGGGCCCGCGGTACGCCGTGGGAGAAGTGGAGAAACCGTCATGCGGCGAGCATGGCACAGGAGTTGATGTGCGCGGCGTCCTCAATTCTCTCGAGATAGAGGTAGCCGTGGGTGCAACTTCTCTGGCAGGGTGAGGGTAGAACTTGATCACAGCAGGAGAGGAATTTTCATGAGGACCTATGTATTCCCCGGGCAGGGGGCGCAGCGCAAGGGAATGGGTGCATCCCTCTTCGGCGAATTCAAGGACCTGACCCGCTCGGCCGATTCGGTCCTCGGCTACTCCATTCAGGAGCTCTGCCTGGAGGATCCCGACGGGCTGCTTGACCGGACGCAGTACACACAGCCTGCGATGTATGTCGTCAATGCCCTGTCGTACTATCAGCGGATCCGCGAGACCGGGCTGGTTCCGGACTTCGTCGCAGGCCACAGCCTTGGTGAGTACAACGCGCTGCTTGCCGCCGAGGTGTTCGACTTCGAAACCGGCCTGCGGCTGGTGCGCAAGCGCGGAGAGCTGATGGGGCGCGCTTCGGGTGGCGGGATGGCTGCCGTCCTGAACGCCTCGGAGTCGGAGATCCGGACGGTCCTCGCAGACAACGGGCTCGACTCCGTCGATCTCGCGAATTTCAACACGCCCTCGCAGATCGTGATTTCAGGGCGCGCCGAGGACGTCGAGGCGGCCAAGACGCTGTTCCAGACCGGGAGTCACCTGTTCATGGCGCTGCGGACGAGCGGGGCGTTCCACTCACGGTACATGGAACCGGCTCGCGCCGAGTTCGAGGAGTTCCTGGCCGGGATCGCCTTTTCGAAGCCGCGTATTCCGGTGATCTCCAATGTGACGGCGAGGGCCTATGAAGACCACCTCCTCAAGGAGGGGCTGACGGATCAGATGGTGCAAGCGGTGCGCTGGTCCGACTCGATGCAGCACCTCCTCGAAATTCCTGGGATGGAATTCGATGAGATAGGGCACGGTAATGTTCTGACGAAGCTTCTGCAAAAGATTCGACGTGAGACGAGAAATGCGGAAAAGGTGCCTTCCCCGGCTGTGGTGAAGGCGCCCGAGAACGCCGAAGAGATGGTTCGGAAATGGAATGCAATCCATGCGGTCGGGGCCCGGTTCCGGTCCACCGCAGGAAACTACGGGGACTTGGAGACCGCCACGGCGGCAACCGTACTCTTCGGGCACCGGGCGGCCGTCTACATGCGCGGCTACCGAGGGTACTTCGATCTCCGGGAACTGGATCCGGTGCCGACCGCACAGTGAATCGGACCGAAACCGAACGTACAACCCAGGGAGAGAAGTCATGACGGCCGTCGGAATCGAAGCGATGAACTTCTTCGCGGGCTCCTGCTACCTCGACGTGGAGAAGCTGGCGATCCACCGCAGTCTCGACACCGCGAGGTTCGACAACCTGCTCATGAAGGAGAAATCCGTCGCACTGCCGTACGAGGACCCGGTGACCTTCGGCATCAACGCGGCCAAGCCCCTCATCGACGCGATGTCGCCCGAGGAACGGGACTCCATAGAGCTGGTCATCACCGCCACCGAGTCGGCGTTCGACTTCGGCAAGTCCATGAGCACGTACTTCCACGACCTGCTGGGACTGAACCGGAACTGCCGCCTCTTCGAGATCAAGAACGCGTGCTACTCGGGGGTCGCGGCGCTCCAGACGGCCGCGAACTTCATCCTGGCGGGCACCTCGCCTGGCGCGAAGGCCCTGGTCATCGCCACCGACATCACCCGCTTCATGGTCGCGGAGAGCGGTGACGCGCTCTCCGAGGACTGGTCCTTCGCCGAGCCCAGCGGCGGCGCCGGCGCCGTGGCCATGGTCATCAGCGACACCCCGCACATCTTCCAGATCGACGTCGGCGCGAGCGGCTACTACGGCTACGAGGTGATGGACACCTGCCGCCCCCAGCCCGACAGCGAAGCCGGCAACGCGGACTTGTCCCTGCTCTCCTACCTGGACTGCTGCGAGAACTCCTTCCTGGAGTACCAGCGCCGCGTCGGCGACGTGGACTTCGTCTCCACCTTCGGCTACCTCGCCTTCCACACGCCCTTCGGGGGCATGATCAAGGGCGCCCACCGCAACCTGATGCGCAAGGTCGCCAAGGCGCGCCCGGCGACCATCGAGGAGGACTTCCGGCGACGCATGCACCCGGGCCTGACGTACTGCCAGCGCGTCGGGAACATCATGGGGGCCACGACGATGCTGTCGCTGGCCAGCACCATCGACAACGCGGACCTCTCCGAGCCCCAGCGCATCGGCGTCTTCTCCTACGGCTCCGGCTGCTGCTCCGAGTTCTTCAGCGGGGTGTCCCGCCAGGAGAGCCAGGACCGCACTCGCGCCCTCGGCATGGACAAGCACCTCGACGGCCGGTACGAACTGTCGATGCCCGAGTACGACTCGCTGCTCAAGGCCAACCACGCGGTGCGGTTCGGCACCCGCAACGCCCTCCTGAGTTCCGATGTCCTGCCGCGGGCCCGCACCTGGAGCGGCCGGGAGCTGCTCTACCTGAAGCGCATCGACGAGTTCCACCGGGAGTACGAGTGGGTGTCCTGAACACGGCGGAGTACGAGACGGTCAAGGTCCGCTTCGAGAACGGCATCTGCTTCCTCCAGATGCACCGGCCCGAGGCGGGCAACACCATCAACCACCGGCTGGTCCAGGAGTGCGCCGACGTGCTGCGCCTCGCCGAGGAGCACGCCACCGTCCTCGTCCTGGAAGGGCTCCCGGACGTGTTCTGCTGGGGCGCCGACTTCGGGGAGCTCGCCGAGGGCGATGGCGCGGGCGACGGCGCGGGCGGGACCGGGGAGTCACCCGCGGCGGCCCTCTACGACCTCTGGCTCTCCCTGGCCCTCGGGTCCTTCGTGTCCGTGGCGCACGTCCAGGGCAAGGTCAACGCCGGAGGACTGGGGTTCGTCGCCGCCTGCGACATCGTGGTGTGCGCCGACACGGTGACCTTCAGCCTGTCCGAGCTGCTGTTCGGGCTGATGCCGGCCTGTGTGCTGCCCTTCCTGACCAGGAAGGTGGGCCCGGCCCGGTCCAACTACATCACCCTGATGACGCAGCCGTTCACCGCCCGGCAGGCGGTGGACTGGGGGCTCGTCGACGCCAGCGCGGAGAACAGCGCCCACCCGCTGCGCCGGCACCTCCTGCGGCTGCGCTACCTCCCGAAGACGGGAGTGGCTCGCTACAAGAAGTACCTCCGGAACCTCGACGACATCCTGCTCCCGTCCCGGGACAAGGCCGTGGAGGCCAATGCGGAGGTGTTCTCCGACGAGGAGAACCTGCGCAAGATCGAGCGCTACGTGAAGACAGGGCAGTTCCCCTGGGAAGGAGAGTAGGAATGCAGAGCCCGACCGTCGAGTACCGGGAGATCGCCCCCTCCGTCGTCCAGATCACGATGCAGGACCGGCTCCACAAGAACACCTTCTCCGATGAGCTCATCACGGGTCTGCAGGACGCCTTCGCGAAGGTCGCCGCCGACGAGCGGTGCAAAGCCGTCGTCCTCACCGGCTACGGCAACTACTTTGCGAGCGGCGGTACTAAGGAGAGTCTGCTGCTGATCCAGGAGCGCCGGATCAGTTTCACCGATGCCGACATCTACGGCCTCGCACTGGAGTGCCCCGTGCCCGTCATCGCGGCGATGCAGGGCCACGGCATCGGCGGCGGCTTCGCCATGGGAATGTTCGCCGACTTCGTGATTCTCAGCCAGGAGAGCATCTACACAACGAACTTCATGAAGTACGGGTTCACTCCGGGAATGGGGGCGACCCTGATCCTGCCCAGAAAGCTCGGAGCGAGCCTGGCCGGGGAGATGCTGCTCTCGGCGAACACCTACTACGGCCACGAGCTGAAGGAGCGGGGCGTCCCCTTCCCGGTCCTGCCGCGCGCCGAGGTGCTGCGGCACGCGCTCGAACTGGCCGAGACCCTGGCCGAGAAGCCCCGGGTCTCGCTCGTCACGCTCAAGAGCCATCTGGTGGCCGAGCTCCGCGCCGAGCTGCCGCGCTACATCGAGCGCGAAGTGGCCATGCACGCCAAGACCTTCCACCAGCCCGAGGTCCGGGCCCTCATCACATCCCACTACGCAGGAGGCTGACCACATGCCGGACACAAAGGTTTTCGACCTGATCGTGGAACACACCCGCGAGGTGCTCCCCGAGCTCGAAGGGCACCGGTTCACCCCCTCCGACTCGCTGCGCGACCTGGGGGCCAACTCCATAGACCGCGCAGAGATCATCATGATGACCCTGGAGTCGCTGTCGCTGAACGTCCCCCTGGTCGAACTGGCCGACGCGAAGAACATCAGCGAACTGGCGGACCTCCTCCATGCCAAGTCCGCGAGCTGACCGCCCCGACGTAGTCGTCACCGGCCTCGGCATCACCACGGCGGTGGGCCAGGGCAAGGACGACTTCCGCGCGGCACTCCTCGAAGGGCGGCACGCCTTCGGATTCATGCGGCGTCCAGGCCGGGTGCCTCCGCCCCCGGCCACCGGCGGCGCGGCCACGCCCTTCCCGGGTGCGGAAATGAGCGAGCCGACCCTGCCCGGGAGCATCTCCGCGCGCACCGTGCGCACGGCGTCGCTCTCGGCCAGGGCGGCCCTGGCCACCCTGGCCGAGGCATGGGACGAGGCGGGACTGGACGAGGCCGACCCGTCGCGGATCGGCCTCGTGGTCGGCGGATCCAACGTCCAGCAGCGGGAGCTGACCCTGCTGCACGCCCGCCACGCGGACCGCCCCGAATTCCTGCGCCCGACCTACGGCATGGGCTTCATGGACACCGACCTGTGCGGATTCTGCACCGAGCAGTTCCCGATCCGGGGCTTCGCCCACACGGTCGGTGGGGCTTCGGCCAGCGGTCTGCTCGCGGTCCTCCAGGCCGTGCGGGCGGTGCAGTCCGGCGAGGTCGACGTCTGCATCGCCCTGGGCGCGCTCATGGACCTGTCGTACTGGGAATGCCTCGCGTTCCGGTCGATGGGCGCCATGGGCTCCTCCCGCTGGGCCGACGACCCGGCCGCGGCCTGCCGCCCCTTCGACCGGGGTCACGACGGGTTCGTGTTCGGCGAGGCATGTGCCGCGGTGGTCGTCGAGCGGGCGGGGGAACGCCGTCAACCGGCGCCGTACGCGCGGTTCCTCGGCGGCGGAAGGGCCCTGGACGGCACCCGCAACCCGCACCCTTCGGTGGAGGGGGAGGCGGCCGTCGTCCGCGCGGCGCTGAGCGAGGCCGGCCTGTCCGCGTCGGACATCGACTACGTCAACCCGCACGGAACCGGGTCACCGACCGGGGACGCGGTCGAGCTCCAGGCGCTCGCGCGCTGCGGACTGACCCACGCCCGGATCAACGCCACCAAGTCGATCACCGGGCACGGGCTGACGGCCGCGGGGGCGGTGGAGATCGTGGCCACGCTTCTCCAGATGAGGGCGGGGAAGCTGCATCCCACCCGCAACCTGGCCGATCCGTTGGACGAGGCGTTCCCCTGGGTGCGCGAGAAGGCGGAGGAGCACGAGGTCCGGACCGCAGTGAGCCTGAGCATGGGTTTCGGCGGGATCAGCGCGGCCGTCTGCCTGGAGAAATGCTGATGGGGACGGCCTCGCCGTCCCGCGCCGAGACCTCCGGAAGAGGGGCTGCGATGACGAGGTCGACCGTGTTCATGTACTCGGGGCAGGGCTCCCAGTACTTCCACATGACCCGCGAACTCTACGAGAGCCACCCGCGCTACCGGCTGTGGCTGGAGTACTGCGACGACATCGCCTTCCCTGTCCTGGGTAAGTCGGTGGTGGACACGATCTTTGACCAGGACCGCACGAAGAGCGATCCGTTCGACTCGATGGCGGACTCCAACGCCGCGCTGCTGTGCGTGGAGTACAGCCTCACCCGGCTCGTGCAGGAGATGGGGTACCGCCCTGACGCCCTGGTGGGCTACAGCCTCGGGGAGATCACCGCGGCCGTGGTCGCGGAGGTGTTCCCGCTGGAACGCGGGATCTCCTTCGCCGTGGAATTCGCACGCACGCTGGCCGAGCGGACCCCGCCGTCCGCGATGCTGGCGGTCCTCGGTACCGAGGAGCTCGTGCGCGAGCGTGCCGGGCTGTTCGAGGACTGTTGGGTCACCGGACGCAACTTCGACGGCAACTTCGTGTTCAGCGGCCGCGTCGCGGCGGTGGAACGGCTCGAACGCTCCCTGGGCGAAGCCGGCATCGTCTGCCAGCGGCTCCCGGTCAACCACGGCGTGCACACGGAACTCGTCGACCCCGTCGAGGCCGAGGTGCGCGGCATGCTCGACACCGTGACGTTCGCTTCCCCGAGGATCCCGATCGTCTCGTCCGCCTCGGCGGACCGGGTCGCCGAGGTGACGGCAGACGGTATCTGGGCCGCCGTGCGGCATCCGGTGGAATTCGCGCTGACCGTCGAGAAGCTGGCCGCCGCCGGCGACGCGACCTTCATCGACCTCGGACCGAGCGGGACACTCGCGAACTTCGTGAAGTACCTCCTGCCGCCGGGCAGCGGTTCCACGCAGGCGCACACCATCAACCGTTTCGGGCAGGACCTGAAATCGCTCCGCGAGTTTCAGGAACAGACCGCCCAACCACGTGCCTGAGGGCACGGAATCCAGGAAGGACATCCGGTCATGCCGACACAGAGCGGAATCAGGATCTACCGGGACGCCACCGCGATCATCACGGGCGCCGCCTCGGGCATCGGGCGCGCGTTGGCCGAGGAGCTGGTGGCCCGGGGGTGCGAGGTCGTCCTGGCCGACCTCCAGCTCGAACAGGCCGAGGAGGTGGCCGCCGCCCTGCGGAAGTCCGGCGGCAAGGCGACCGCTGCGCTGCTCGACGTCACCGACCACGCCAGGTTCGAGCTGCTGGTCAAGGAGACCGTCGCCCGGACCGGGCGGCTGGACTACCTCTTCAACAACGCCGGCATCAGCCACGGCATGGGTGCGGGGGCCCGGCACTACCTCATCGAGGACTGGCGTCGCATGATCGACGTCAATCTCGGCGGGGTCGTCAACGGCGTCCAGGCCGCCTACAACCTCATGATCGACCAGGGTTTCGGCCACATCGTGAACACCGCCTCCCTAGCGGGCCTGGTGCCGAGTGCGGGAACGACCTCCTACGTGACCACCAAGCACGCCGTGGTCGGCCTCTCGCACAACCTGCGCATCGAGGCGGCCCAGCTCGGAGTCCGGGTGAGCGTGCTGTGCCCGGGCGTCATCCGGACCCCCCTGATCGAGGGCGGTGTGTACGGCCGCACCGTCGCCGGAGTGACCCGCGAGATGACCCGGGCGATGTGGGAGGAGCAGAAGCCGATATCGGCGGAGGAGTTCGCCAGGAAGTCCCTCGACGCGGTCGCCAGGAACAAGGGGATCGTCGTGGTTCCCGAGGTCTGGAAGCTGTTCTGGTGGCTGTTCAGGCTCTCTCCCTCGCTCTGCGTGAGCATCGCGACCAAGAAATTCCGGGACCTCGGGCGGAGCGAGACCGAACGTGGCTGACACCGTAGCCCGCCGCGGACCGGACCCGCAGGCCTTCGCCGACCGTACGAACAGGTAGTGCCGACATGATCAGTGTGCCCAAGAGCGTACCGACGGCAGCGGTGCCACCGTCCGCAGTCGCGGACTGCTTCTACTCGACGGTCTGGGTCGAGGCCGAGGGGACCTCGGGGGCCTCCCTGCCCGGTCCCCACCTGCTGCTGTCCGCCTCACCCGTCGACGCCGAGCTGCCGGACGGCTGGGTCCATCGTGTGGTGCGCGCCTCGGATCCGCTCGGCGATGTGCTTCGGGAGCGCTCCTGGGGCTGCGTCGCGGTGCTGAGCGACGGGCGGGAGACCGATGTGGCGGCGGGGCTGCGGGTGCTGCAGGCCTGCCTGGCCGCGACGCCGCCCGCGCCGCGCAGGGTCGTGTTCCTGCCGGTCGCGGGCGCGGTCGACGACGCCGGGTTGCGGGGGCTGGGCCGCACCGCCCGGATGGAGCGGACCGGTCTGTCGGTCCATTGCGTCGAGGCGTCGAGGGAGCAGCTCTTCCGGGCGCTGACCCTGAGCCGCGCCGAATCGCTGGAGGAGGAGTACCGCTTCACCGGCGCCGGTCTCCTCCAGGTGCCGCGCCTGCGGCGGCAGGCGGTCGGCGGTGGCGGCTTCGCCGCCCGACCGGATGCGACGTACGCGGTCAGCGGCGGTTCGGGAGCCTTGGGCCTGGTGGCAGCCAGGTTCCTGGTCGACCGGGGTGCGCGGCACGTGGTGCTGCTGTCCCGGTCGGCGGGCGCCGGATCCGCCGTGCCGCTCGGTGCCGTGGGGCTGCGCGGAGCGGCGAGGGTGGAGTCCCTGGAGTGCGACGTGAGCGACCTGCGGAGCGTCCGGCGGGTGCGCGAGGCCATCGAGAAGGCCGGCATGCCGGCCGTGGCGGGCGTGATCCACGCCGCGGGGGTCCTGGCCGACGGCGTCCTGGCGAACCAGTCGGAGCCGAAGCTGAGCCAGGCGTACGGGGCCAGGGTCGAGGGCGCGAAGAACCTCCGGACGGTGTTCGCTCCGCCGGACTTCCTGGTGCTCTTCTCCTCTGCGTCCTCGCTCTTCGGCGCGGCCGGCCAGGCGAGCCACGCGGCGGCCAACGCCACCCTGGACGCGCTGGCCGAGTCCTGGGCGCTGCGGGGCGAGGCCGCCCTCGCGATCCAGTGGGGGGCGTGGTCGGACGCGGGCATGGCGGTGCGCCACGGCGCGGCCGAGCGTGCACGCCGCGCGGGGCTGGGAGTCATCGGTGACGACCTCGGGGTCGCGGCGCTGGACCGGCTCCTCGCCGGACAGGAGCGGGGCGTGGCCTGCGTCTCCCCGCTGGACTGGGGCACGGTGTCGCTGGGCAACCGGTTCGTTTCACGCTTCACCCCCCGACGGGCGGCCGACGTGCCCGTGCCGCCGCCGGTGCGGAGCCATGTGGAGCAGGTGGTTCGCGCGGCGGCCGGGGCGGCCCTGGGAAGGAAGGCCGACGACCACGCCACCCTGGGGGAGTCCGGCCTGGACTCGCTGGGCGGCGTGCTGCTGCGCAACCGGATCGCGTCCGACCTGAAAGTCGTGCTTCCGATGGAATTCGCCGTGGAGTCGGCCGATGTCCACTCGCTGGTGGACTACGTCTTCGAGAACATGCAGAAGAGGTCGAACGAGCGCGTACACGCCAGGCGGGAGCCCTCGCGGCGGCCGCCGGGGCGGCAGGGGCCCGCGCGCGACACCGCGCACCGCACCGCCGCCGCTTCGCCCGAGCCCGCCCCTTCGCGCCTGCCGGTCCTGGTCATCGGGGCCGGGCTGGGCGGGATCGGCTTCGCGCGACGCCTCGAGAAGATGGGCGTAGCGGCGATCGTGATGGAGAAGCGGGACCGGGCCGGCGGTGTGTGGAGCTCACTGGCCAACAAGGATTCCCGGGTCCAGATCGACTCGCCCGCGTACAGCTTCGACAGCGCCTCGCCCACGACCGGTGGGGACCACCGGTGGCGATCGGTGTTCCCGGACCGGGGCGAGGTCCTCCAGGACGCGGACGCCCTGTCCTGCGGGCTCGCGGAGCCGATCCGCTTCAACTGCGAAGTGGTCTCCGTCAGGAGGATCCGGGACCGGGAGTACGAGGCCGTCTACCGCCAGGACGGCGTCACCGGGTCCGTGCGCGTCTCCGGCGTGGCAGCGCTCACTGGCGGGCTCCACCAGCCCGTGCATCACCGTTTCCGTGACGAGCACCTCTTCAACGGGCACATCGGACTGGGCGTCGCCGACGATACGCCGCCCGAGGCGTTCACGGATGCGTCGGCCGTCGTCGTCGGTCACGGCGCCTTCGCCCTGGAGAACATGCGAACGGCCCTGGAGAACGGTGCCCGCCATGTGACGATCATCTGCCGGCGGCGCAACCTGGTGGTGTCCACCTTCTGCAACTGGCTGATCAATTCGAGCGAGGGAGCCACACCGCTCGGCGACGTGGTCGACATCATGCGGCCGTTCTACGAGCTCTGCGGCATGGACGTGGAGTCCCTTCCCTCGCTCTCCCGGGACGCGGACGGCAGCTTCGTGCTCGACCAGTCGACGGTTCCGGCCGCCTCGGACCTGTACTTCCTGGCCCAGGCCCTCGGCAAGGTGACCGTCGTGGAGAGCGAGATCGACCGTGTGACGGCCCGCTCGGTCGTCACCGCGAGCGGGCTGGAGGTGGAGGCCGACGTCCTGGTCAAGTGCCTGGGATCGACCACCGACCGGACCCTGCTGACGAGGATCTTCGGGGAGGGCGCCACGGTGGAGGGGCTCTGGATCGACGGGGACCCCAACCTGCTCGCCTACAACGACGGCGCGCAGATCCCCCGGAAGGCGAAGTCCCTCCTCTGCTCCAGCTATGTGTTCTTCCTTCAGGCCTTCGCCGAGGCGTACCTGCACTTCCGCGACAACCCGGAAGAACTGGAAGCGCTGTTCGGCAGGATATCCGTCGGGGATTCGAGCAGGTCGGCCACCGAGCGGCTGCTCGTGGAACTGTGGGACTTCATCGAGCGGGCGAAGCGGAACATCGCCTCGCGCACCGTGGAGCTCTGCCCGTTCGACCGCTTCCAGCGCGAGCGGGAAGCCGAGTGGCGGGCCTACTCCGAACTGATGGGCGGAACGGCGGAGCACTCGGAGGGCCTGTGGGCGATGATGCCCCCCACCATGGCGCTGCTCCACCGCCGCGACCCCGCGGCTCCCGTGGAGCGGCGCGTCAGAGACCGCGACTTCGGCTCGGTGAGCGTCTACGCGCCGCGCCGCCACCGGGTGCTGTTCCTGCCGGGCCGGGGAACCGACGGGCGCCTTGCCCGGGCCATGCTGAAGAAGGCCGGTTGGGCCAGGCGCGAGGAGTTGGAGTTCGTCATTCCCGACGCGCCCTACGCGATGCCGGCCTTCAGTACAGCGGAGCAACTGGAGATGAGGGGCCTGGACGCCCTGGCCGAGGAGGGCCTGTACGACCCCGCGGGCACCTACCGGGAGTGGAAGGCCGGATTCCCGGAGCTGTGGAACCGGTACCACGACGCTCCGGCAGGCACGGGGGGTCCCGATCCCGCGGCGGGCTTGGAGACGGTCCTCCGCTACCTCAGGTCGATCGCGGAGGAGCACGGGCCGATCGTCGGCGTCGCCGGATTCGGCGAGGGCGCCGCGATGGCCTCGGCGGCCCTGCACCGGCAGGCACTGGGGAACGACGTGGGCCTGGGGGACGTGCGGTTCTTCATCGCGATGTCCGCGTGGCGGTCGCCCGCGCACGAGCGGGCCGGGGTCTTCGAGAAGAGCCGGCCGATCGACGTTCCCGTGCTGCAGACCCTGGGCGAGCGGGAGGCGGAGGTGTTCCGGGAGGCCGCGCCGGCGTTCGCCCGCGACTACCGCCAGGTGTTCGAGCACAGGCACCTGGGCCGGCACACCTACCCTTCGCTCACCCGCGGTCTCGACCAGAGGCTCAGTCGCCTGCTGCAGGCTGCCTGGGCCGACCGCTGAGCCAGTGGGCACACCCGCTGTGCGGGGGGGCAGGGGCGCCCGCACAGCGGGTGTACGGCCTCGGTCCGCGGTCAGCAGTCGACCGTCTCCCACCCATTCGAGTCGATCAGCTTCATCGCCGGCGTGCGCGGGGTGTCGTGCGCCCGGAAGTTCTCGGCGCCCATGACCGACGTGGTAGTCGGTCTCGATCCGCTTGAGCACCCGCGCCACGATGCTGCCGAAGATCCGCTGGTCGTCGGAGACCCTCGTCGCCGTGCCGCGCACAGCGATGACCAGCGCCATCCTCATCGTGTCGGTGACGTTGGCCTTGCTCCAGCGGACCGTCATGCGTCGAAGAGCGCAGCGGACCCGGCCGGGAAGTCCGGCTGCACCCGGTAGGCGTGAGCCGGTCCAGCACGGACTCCTCGACGGACGGAAGCCCCGCCCCCTCCTTGGTGTACACGTGCGTGCCGGTCCGAGGCGGTGGCTGCGGCGGTAGAAGTGGAGGCCGGCGTTCTCCCCGTGCACGTCGTCGAGCGCCATCCACAGGTGCAGGTACCGAGGAGGGTCCATCGGCGTCGCGAACGGCCCCCGGTGGGCGAGCAGCGGACCGGTGCGGGGTGCCTTCGGGAAGATCAGGTCCTCAGAGCTGCGCACGTCTGACTGATCGTCTCCCGGTCTCCTGGGTGGGAGACAAGTGGGAGATGATCATGGCGTGGTGATGCGGTCGGTCGCTGGGAAGTCTTGGACGGCGCTACCCGTGCGGCCCTGGTTCAGCCCGCGGACTCGCCCGCGTGCGGGCTCAGCGCACCTGCCCCCACCAGGGCGAACAGCGCAACCCCCAGCACGATCCGGTAGATCACGAACGGCATGAAGCTCTTCGTCGTAATGAACTTCATGAACCACGCGATGACGACGTACCCCACACCGAAAGCGATGAACGTGGCGAAGATCGTCGGCGCCCAGGCCACATGTCCCTCGCCCGCGTCCTTGAGTTCGAAGACACCGGAGGCGAGCACGGCCGGGACGGCGAGCAGGAAGGAGTAACGTGCCGCCGCCTCGCGGGTGTAGCCCATCAGCAGCCCACCGCTGATCGTGGCGCCGGACCGGGAGACACCCGGGACCAGGGCCATCGCCTGGCAGAAGCCGAAGATCAGGCCGTCCTTGACGCCCAGTTCCTTGAGGGACTTGCGCTCCTTGATCGCCCGGTGCTTGCCACCGGTCTCGTCACGGGCGGCCAGGCGGTCGGCGACGCCGAGGACGATGCCCATCACGATCAGTGTGGTGGCGATGAGGCGCAGGTCGCGGAACGGGCCCTCGATCTGGTCCTTGAAGGTCACGCCCAGCACACCGATGGGGATGGAGCCGACGATGACCAGCCAGCCCATCTGGGCGTCGTGGTCGCTCCGCATCGAGCGGTCCGTAAGGGACTTGAACCACGCCCCGACGATCCGGACGATGTCCTTGCGGAAGTAGATGAGGACTGCGGCTTCCGTGCCGATCTGGGTGATGGCGGTGAACGCCGCCCCCGGATCGTTCCAGCCCGCGAACGCCGCGGTGAGCCGCAGATGCGCGCTGGAGGAGATCGGCAGGAACTCGGTCAGTCCCTGAACGAGGCCGAGGACGAAGGATTCGAACCAGCTCATGGGGCTTGGGCCATCCTGAAGTGATCATGCATCGTCCGACGGGCCTGGGGCCGTCGGCAGCGTGCGGATTGCGGTCGTGTGAGGGCGGGGCCACGGGGCCCGGAGATCGTCTGTCGGTCGCGGGCAGCGTATCGCCCTCAGGTGAACACGGTTACGACAACCCCCGGCGGCCGCACGGCCACATCACTCGGCCCCCAGCCGGTGACGCCTGCGCCACGCGACCACCGCCGCTCCGGCCCCCGTCAGCACGATGAAGCCCATCGCGGCCAGGAAGGCGGGCGACGTCGGGGACGAGGCCTCGCTCCCCGCCACCACGTACGCGGCCGTGTTGGGGATCGAGCCGAGACCCGTCGCCACCAGGAACGGGGGATACCCCATGCGCGAAACGGCGGCGCAGTAGTTGGCGGCGGCGAAGGGCACACCGGGGAAGAGCCGCAGGGCCAGCATCGAGCGGAAGCCGTGCCGGCTCAGCTGTCCGTCCGCCGCACGCATCCAGCGTCCGCGCAGCAGCGTTCGGAGCGCGTCCTGCCCCAGCACCCTGCCGAGCCAGAACGACACGCCCGCGCCGAGCACCGTGCCCGCCAGTGCCGCCGCCAGGCCGGCCTGCGTGCCGAACAGTGCGCCCGCGGCGAGATTGAGCAGTGGCCGGGGCACGAATGCCACCGTGCACACGCCGTAAGCGAGACCGAACAGCAGGACGGCGACGGTCCCGCCGCTCAGCTGGGCCGGCCAGCCGGAGGCCAGCAGCCGCTGCGGTTCGAGGAGCAGCATCGTCGTCGCGGCGGCGAGCAGTACCGCCACCAGCAGTGAGAGCCGGGACCAGGGCGAGAGCAACACCCTCGTGCAGCGCACGGCGAGGCCACTGGCGGGCCGGGTGGCGGGGAGGGGGTCGAACATTCGGGGAGAATATCCGACCGCATGTGTGATCGCCGTAATGTGACCGTTATGGGCGACGGAGTCGGAGCCGCCCGGTACGGCATCGCACCGGCCCCCGCATCCCCCGCAGTGCCCTGGCCGGCACCGTGGTGGAGCACCTCACCGCGCTGCATCCGACGGCCGTCGACCCCGCACTGCCTGGGCCGCGCCGGCCATCCCGGGTTCTTCGTCCGCATGGCGACCGGCCGGTGCCTGCGTGAGTACCTGCGTGAGTACGCCAGACCGGTCCGCAGGCCGTACGGGAGGTTGCCGACGGTGCCAGGGACGGCCTCCCGCCCCTGTCCGTAGGCCCGTCCGTGGGCGAGGCCACCAAGCAGCTCTGCGGCGCCCGAGACCGTCTGCGGAGCCGCGGCCCAACTCCCGTACCGTCCGCCGTAAATAGTTCGACGGGTGCGCGGCAGTCGGACATGATCGGAGCATGTTCCGGTACGCCTTCCTCGCAGCGCAGTCCGCAGTCGCGGACACGCCGAAGGCTGCCGCGAACGTCGCGCCCACCACCGCAACGGCAGTTGCAGTCGCAGCAGCGTTCACCGCTGCCGCAGCGCCCATCGGCGGCGCCCGAAGCTGACCCTCCCCCGACAGTCCGGCGGACCCCGTGAGGGGAGGGTCGGCGGGGCCCTGGGGTCTTCTTTTCTCAGCTTCGAATTCCAAGGAATGAGCCATGCCCAAGACGGCATACGTGCGCACCAAGCCGCACCTCAACATCGGCACCATGGGCCACGTCGACCACGGCAAGACCACCCTGACCGCCGCCATCACCAAGGTCCTCAGTGACCGCGGCACCGGCACGTTCGTCCCGTTCGACCGCATCGACCGGGCGCCGGAGGAGGCGCAGCGGGGCATCACCATCAACATCGCGCACGTCGAGTACGAGACCGGCACCCGGCACTACGCGCACGTCGACATGCCCGGGCACGCCGACTACATCAAGAACATGGTGACCGGCGCCGCCCAGCTCGACGGGGCGATCCTCGTCGTCTCCGCGCTCGAAGGGATCATGCCGCAGACGGCGGAGCACGTGCTGCTCGCCCGCCAGGTGGGCGTCGACCACATCGTCGTCGCCCTGAACAAGGCGGACGCGGGCGACCCCGAGCTGACCGACCTGGTCGAGCTCGAGGTGCGCGAGCTGCTGTCCGCGCACGGGTACGGCGGCGACACGGTGCCCGTGGTGCGGGTGTCGGGCCTGCGGGCGCTGGAGGGCGACCCGCACTGGACGGGTACGGTCGAGGCGCTGCTCGACGCGGTCGACACGTACGTGCCCATGCCCGTGCGCTACACCGACGCGCCGTTCCTGCTGCCGGTGGAGAACGTCCTGACCATCACCGGCCGGGGCACGGTCGTCACCGGCGCCGTGGAGCGCGGCACCGTCCGCGTCGGCGACCGGGTGTCGGTGCTGGGCGCGGGCATGGAGACGGTCGTCACCGGTCTGGAGACCTTCGGCAAGCCGATGGAGTCCGCGGAGGCCGGCGACAACGTCGCGCTGCTCCTGCGCGGTGTCGAGCGCGACCGGGTCCGTCGCGGCCATGTCGTGGCGGCGCCGGGCAGTGTGACACCCAGCCGGCGCTTCACCGCGCAGGTCTACGTCCTCTCGGGGCGCGAGGGCGGCCGGAGCACCCCGGTCGCAACCGGCTACCGGCCGCAGTTCTACATCCGCACCGCGGACGTCGTCGGCGACGTCGACCTCGGCGCGGCGGCGGTGGCGCGCCCCGGTGAGACGGTCACCATGACCGTCGAGCTGGGACGGGACGTACCGCTGGAGACCGGCCTCGGGTTCGCCATCCGTGAGGGCGGCCGCACGATCGGCGCGGGCACGGTCACCGGGCTGCTCTGAGCGGCCACGGCCCGGGGGGGGGGGGCGCCCCCCCCCCCCCCGGGGCGGGCACCCGGC
>NZ_JBHXUW010000012.1:0-141659 GCF_042672475.1 Streptomyces sp. NPDC127177 | reverse complement strand
GCCCCGACCCTTCCGGGTCGGGGCCCAAGCCCGTTGCGCAGTGTTCACTCACTCCGCCTCGAACTCCGCGAGCAGCGCGTCGAGGGAGTCGTCACCGTCCCGCACCGCGATGATCCGTCGGGCCATCTCGTGCAGTGTCAGCTGTTCCAGGAACAGCGTGATGGGGACATCGAGGTCGAAGTCGTCCCGCAGGCAGCCGACCAGGTGGACGGCGGTCAGGGAGTCCCCGCCGGCCGCGAAGTACGTCATCTCCGGGTCGTCGGCGTCCGTCAGCCCGAGGGCCTCGGCGAGCAGCGCGCGGATGTCCTGCTCCAGGTCGGCCGACGGGCCGTCCTGCTCCGGCTGCTGAGCGGCCGGTGCGAGCGGGACCAGGCGGTAGGCCCCGTGGCTCTCGCCGGCGAACGGGTAGGCCGGCAGCGCGGCACGGCGGCCGCCGCCGGCCTCCGGCGCCGGCCCGCCGGCCAGCCACGCCTCACCGAGCACATCGGGCCCGCCGGCGGCCGACGCGCCGCCCGAGGCCAGCCGGTTGAGCAGTCCGGCCGCTTCCGCCAGGTCCCCGGCCCGCACATAGCCGCGCACCGCCATCGGGGCCCGGCCCACGCGCAGCGTGTGGGCGGTGTCGGCGAGCGAGGGGGCACCCGGGGCCCGCAGGGCCTCGGCCAGCCGGCCGGCCAGGGAGTCGAGGTCCTCGCGGGTACGGGCGGACAGCAGCAGCACCTCCGGTGCGGCCGAGTCGTCCCGCGGAGCGCCGGTACCGGCGCGCGGGGGAGCCTGCTCCAGCACCACGTGCACGTTCGTCCCACCGATACCGACCGAGCTCACGCCCGCCCGCCGGGGACCGCGCTCGGGCTCCGGCCAGTCGGCCGCTCGCTCGATCAGGTGGAACGGCGAGTCCTCGAAGTTCAGTTCGGGGTGCGGGCGGCCGGGGTCGGCGTTCGGCACCAGCGTGGCGTGCTCCAGCATCAGCACCGACTTGATGAGCGCGGCCACGCCCGCGGCCGCGTCCAGGTGACCGATGTTCGACTTCACCGAACCGATCCCGATCCGGCCGGTACCGAGCGCACCCTTGAACGCGGCGGTCGCGGCCGCTGCCTCGATGCGGTCACCGAGCGCGGTGGCGGTGCCGTGCGCCTCCAGGTACTGCGCGTCGGCCGGGTCGAGACCCGCCGCCGCCCACGCCTCCACGATCGCGGCGGTCTGCTGGTCGACGCCTGGCGCGGTGAACCCGACCTTCGTGGCACCGTCGTTGGTGACGGCGCTGCCCCGGATGACCGCCCGGACCGGGTCGCCGTCGGCGAGCGCGTCGGACAGCCGGCGCAGCACGACCACGCCCACCCCGTTGCCGGGTACCGTCCCGCCCGCCCGCTCGTCGAAGGGGCGGCACCGGCCGTCGGGGGAGAAGATGCCGCCCTGGTGGTGGACATAGCCCTTCTTGTGCACCGTGTCCACGGCGACCCCGCCGGCCAGCGCGGTGTCGCACTCGCCGAGCAGCAGCGACTGCACCGCCAGGTGCACCGCAGTCAAGGAGGTCGAGCAGGCCGTCTGCACGGTCAGGCTCGGGCCCTCCAGGCCCAGCCGGTAGGAGATCCACGGAGCGAGGAACTCGCGGTCGGTGAGGATACGGACCTGGAGCGCCCCGATGGACGCGGCCAGTTTCGGATCGGTCTGGGCCGCCAGCATGTGCTCGGTGGAACCGCCGCCGACGTACACGCCGGTACGGGACGGTCCGCCCCGCGGGTTGCGCCCGGCGTTCTCCAGCGCGGACCAGGCCGTCTCCAGGAGCAGCCGGTGCTGGGGGTCCAGGGCGGCGGCCTCGGTGCGGTTGAAGCCGAACAGCTCGGCGTCGAAGCGGTCGGCGTCGGCGAGATGGCCCTTGGCCGGTATGTAGTCCCGGCCGCGGACCTCCTGCGGATCGGCGCCGTCGGCGATCAGCTCCTCCTCGGTGAAGTCGGTCACCGAGCAGAGCCCGCCGAGCAGATTGCGCCAGTAGACGTCCAGGTCGGGGGCGCCGGGGAAACGGCCGCTCATTCCGACGACCGCGATCGCGGAGTCGGCTGCGAGGGGCTCGGCGGCGCTTGCGTTCTCGGTCATCGTGTGGAGCCTTTCCGGTAGCTGAGTCGTTGGGCTGCGGCGGTGCGTCGTGCGTGCCGGTCACCGCCGCGGGCGGCGGCCGTCTCGGCGGTGGGGGCGGTGCCGGGGGTCTCGGCGGCCGGCCCGGGGGCCGACCGGTCGAGGTGGGCGGCGAGGGAGGTGACGGTGGGGTGGCGGAACAGGTCGACGAGGCTGAGTTCGCCGAACGTCCCCAGCTCGCGCAGGGCGGACAGGACGCTCAGCAGCCGGATCGAATTGCCGCCGAGATCGAAGAAGTGGTCGGTGACGGCCACCCGTTCGAGATTGAGGACGCGTGCCCACAGACCGGCCACCAGCTGCTCGGTCGCGGTGCCCGCGACGGTGGCGGAGCCGTCCGGGCGGCACCGCACGGTGACGGGTTCCGGGAGCCTGGCCCGGTCGAGCTTGCCGTTGCTGCTGACCGGCATCTCGTCCAGCCGCACGAACACCTCGGGCACCATCGACCCGGGCAGCCGCCGCGCCAGATGGGCACGCAGCTCCGCGTCCGGCGGCGCGGACCCGTCCCGGTCCACGACGTACGCCACGAGCCGCTGCTCGGTGCCCGTGCCGCGGACGGTGGCCGCCGCCAGGGCGACGCCCGGCGCGCCGGCCAGCACGGTCTCGATCTCGCCCAGTTCGATGCGTACGCCGCGTAGTTTGACCTGGAGGTCCGTGCGCCCGAGGTAGTGGATGAGGCCGTGCGCGTCGATCCGGCCGAGGTCTCCGGTGCGGTACATCCGGCTGCCCGGCGCTCCGTGCGGGTCGGCGACGAACCGTTCGGCGGTCAGTCCGGGCCGGCCGATGTAGCCGCGTCCCAGCGAGGCACCGGCCACATAGATCTCACCGGCCACCCCGGCTGGGACCGGCCGCAGCCGCTCGTCGAGTACGTAGACACGGGACCCGGGCACGGCGCCGCCGAGCGCTACGGGCTCGCCGGGGGTGAGCTCCCCGGTGGTCGCGTACACGGTCACCTCGCTGGGGCCGTACGCGTTCACGATCCGCCGGCCCGGCGCGCTCAGCCGCCCGACCAGCTCGGCCGGGCACGCCTCGCCGCCGACCGCCACGGTCCGCAGTTCGGGCAGCTGCCCCGTCAGGTCGGGCAGCAGCATCGCGGCGGACGGCGGCAGGAACACATAGGTGATACGCGAGTCCCGCAGCCGCTCGAGCAGCGCCTCGCCGATCCGTTCCTCCTCCCGCGGGATGTGCAGCTCAGCGCCGGCCACCCAGGGGAAGAAAAGGTCGGAGACGGCGACGTCGAAGCCGAACGAGACGAACTGCAGCACCCGGTCGTCGGCGGTGACCGGGAACGAGTGCCGGACCGCCCGGGTGAGGTTGACCAGCGCCCGGTGCTCGACGGCGACGCCCTTGGGGACGCCGGTGGAGCCCGAGGTGAACAGCACGTAGGCCAGATCCCCGGGCCCCGGTGCGGCGGTGGCCGGGACGGGGCCCGGTGCGACGGGGTCCGTGCCGGCCGGCCGGTCGACCCGGATGCACGGCACCTCCAGAGCCGCGCCCTTCTCCGCGGTCTCCCGGGCGGTCAGCAGGAGACCGGTGCCCGAACTCCCCAGCATGTGGCGGAGCCTGGCCTCCGGGTGGGCGTGGTCCAGCGGCACGTACGCGCCGCCCGCCCGCAGCACGGCGAGGGCCGCGATGCCCTGGTCGGCCGAGCGGGGCAGCAGCAGACCGACCCGGAAGCCCGGCCGCACCCCGGCGGCACGCAGCCGGGCGGCCAGCGCGTCGGCCCGGTCCAGCAGTTCGGCGTAGCTCAGGCGCAGTTCGCCGCAGACCAGGGCCGTGGCGTCGGGGTGCTCGGCCGCCCGGTCGGCGATCAGATCGGGAACCAGGCGGTCCAGCGGCGCGGCCTGGGCGAGGCGGTCCCCGCCCTCGATGATCCGGCGGCTCTCGTCCGCCCCCACCAGTTCCACGGTGGACAGCGGCGCGGCCGGGTCCGCCAGGAGCCCGGCCAGCAGGGTCCGGAAGTTGTCCGTCCAACGGCGGACCGTCGCGGCGTCGAACAGGTCGCTGCGGTAGATGAACTGGGCGGCCAGCTGGTCGTCCCAGCGCTCCATGAACAGATGGAAGTCGAACTTGGCGGTGTCCAGCGTCAGGGCGAGCCGCTCGGTGGTGGCACCGGCCAGCCGCAGACCGGGCGCGGCCCCGTCCTCGTAGCTGAGCGCCACCTGAACCACCGGGTCGTGGCTGGTCTCGCGGACCGGGGCGAGGGTGTCGACCACCGCCTCGAACGGCGCGTCCTGGTAGGGCTGGGCCGCCAGCAGCGAGGAGCGCACGCGGCGGGTCAGCTCGTCGAGCGACGGGTCCCCCGACACGTCCACGCGCAGCGCCAGGGTGTTGGTCAGCATCCCGACCATCTCCTGGAGTTCGGGCCGCTCACGGCCCGACGCCGGGTAGCCGACGACCAGGTCATCGCCGCCCGAGAGGCGGGAGAGGAACGCGGTGTACACCGCGAACATCGTCATGAACGGGGTGGCGCCCTGGGCAGCGGCCACCTCGGCCAGCCGTTCCCTGACCCCGGCGCCGAGCAGGAAGCGCTCGGTGCCGCCCGCGGCCGTGCGGACCGGCGGGCGCGGGCGGTCCAGCGGCAGGTCCATGGCGGTGGGCGCGCCGCGCAGCCGCTCCACCCAGTGCTCCACGGCCGCCTCGAACGCGCCGTCCGCGGTGCGCTCCCGCTGCCAGGCCGCGTAGTCGGGGAACTGGAGGGGGAGTTCGGCCGGCCGGTACACCAGGCCCCGGGTCTCGTGGGTGTACCCCTCGGACAGGCCGTCCAGCATGAGGCCGAGCGACCAGCCGTCGCAGACCAGGTGGTGGGCGACCAGGAGCACCCGGTGGCTACCGTCGTCCACCGCGTACACGGTGCAGCGCAGCAGCGGCCCCGCGGCGGTGTCGAAGGGGCGGGCGGCATCGGCGCGGATCAGGGCGTCCGCACCGGCCGCGGGCACGTCCCGCCGGACCGTGAGGCGTACCCGGCCGACGGCCGACACGCGCTGCGCCGGGGAACCGTCCTCGGCGGTCCGGAAGACGGTCCGCAGCGCCTCGTGGCGGGCCACGAGGGCGTCGAGCGCACGGCCGAACGCGGCGGTGTCGAACGGTCCGTGCACGGCGAAGGCCACCGGGACGTTGTACTGGGCGGAGCCCGGATCGAGCTGGTCGAGGACCAGCAGACGGCTCTGGGCGTCGGAGGCGGGGAACTCGTACTCCTCGTTCCCGCCCTCGCCGGCGTAGAGGTCGATGAGATCGACGGCGTCGACGGTCATGGGTTTCAGTCCCTTCGGAGGGCGGATTCGAGGACCGCGGCGATCTTGGCCGCCGGGCCCGGATTGAGTACGTCGCTGTGACCGCAGTCCAGTTCGTGCACATCGAGCGCGGCGGTCACGCGCTGCCAGGCCTCGGTCTTCTCGGCCGTGGTCGGCCAGGGGTCGTGCGTCGCGGAGAAGAGGGTCAGCGCGCCCCCGTAGCCGGAGGGCCGCCACTTCCGTGCGAGGGCGGAGTGGTGCGCCCCGATGTCGACCAGGGTGTGCAGACGGTCTTCGGGAAGACCGTCGAAGGCGCCCTCGTGGGCGGTGGCGAACACCGCGGACCGCTCCAGCGGGCCGTCCGGCACGGGAAGTCCGGGGGCGTGGGAGTGGAGCAGGATGCGCAGCATCTCCTCCTCGACGGCCGCCGGGTCCAGCGGGGTGTGGATGATCTCCTCCGGCATCGGCATGGCGTCCACCACGGCGAGCATCCGGACCTCCTCACCGGCCCGGCGCAGCCGCACGGCCAGTTCGTGGACGAGCGGTCCGCCGAAGGAGCGGCCGAGCAGCAGATACGGTCCGTGCGGCCGGACTCCGCGGACCAGCGGCAGATACAGGTCCGCCATCTCGCCGACGGTCGGCGGGAGCCGGTCCACGCCGGTCAGCAGCGCCGGGCTCTGGAGGGTGTGCACCGGCCGTGCCGGGTCCAGGTGCGGCAGCAGGTTCGCGTAGGACCAGCCGAGACCGAGCCCCGGGTGCACGCAGATGAGCGGGGTGAGGTCCCCGCCCGCCCGCAGGGTGAGTACGGGCTCCAGGCTGTCGTGGAGCGGCCCGGCCTGCGGGGTCCGGGCGGCGGGACGACGGTCGGGGCCGGGGCGCGGCGCCGTCCGCGGAGCCGCGCCGTGCCCGGACGGCAGCGCGTCGAGCAGGACGGCGAGTGCGGCCGGCGTCGGCGCGTCGAACAGGGCGGAGAGCGGGACGCGCACTCCGAGCATCGTCTCGATCTTCGACTTCAGCCGCAGCGCGGTCAGTGAATGGCCGCCCGCCAGGAAGAAGTCGGTGTCGGGCCCGACAGCGGGGATCGAGAGGACCGTGCCGAACAGGGCGCACAGCTCCCGCTCGCGCGGGGTGCGCGGAGCCAGGTGGGCCGCCGGCATCCCGTTCGGCCCGGGGTCGGGGAGTGCGGCCCGGTCCATCTTTCCGTGGCGGGTGAGCGGCACTTCGCCGATACGGGCCCACAGGGACGGCACCAGGTGACCGGGCAGCTGCCGCGCGGCGTGCTCCCGCACCCGGTCGAGGGTGCGCTGCCACCGCGCTTCCTCGTCCTTCTCGTCCTCGTCGTCCTCGCCCCCGTCGGCGAGCGCACCGTTCGCCGGTACGAGCCAGGCGGCCAGCAGTTTGCCGCCCGCCGCGTCGAGCCGGGCGCCGACCACGGCCCGCGCCACGTCGGGGCTGCCCGTCAGCGTCGCCTCCACCTCCGCGGGCTCCACCCGGAAACCGCGCACCTTGACCTGGTCGTCGGCGCGGCCCGCGAACTCCAGGGCGCCGCCCGGCATCCGGCGGGCCAGGTCGCCGGTGCGGTACATGCGGCTGCCGGGCGGCCCGTACGGATCGGCGACGAACCGGTCGGCGGTGGGCGCCGGCCGCCCGAGGTAGCCCTGGGCGAGTCCGGTGCCGCCGATGTACAGCTCACCGGTGCCGCCCGCCGGGACGGGACGCAGCCGGTCGTCCAGGACATGGGCGCGGGTGTTGTCCAGCGGTCGCCCGATGGGGACACCGCCCGCCGCCCCGACGGTGACGGTGTCCGCGGTGGCGGTGTGGGCGGTGGCGAACACCGTCGTCTCGGTGGGCCCGTACCCGTTGACCACCACCGTGTCCGGGCAGTGCTCCCGGAGGCGGCGCACGGTGTCGGGGGAGAGGACGTCGCCCCCGGACCACACCTCGCGCAGTCCGGACAGCGCGTCGGGCGCGATCTCCGTGACGGTACGCAGGAGTTCGGGCGTGAGCATGAGCGCGGTGACCCGCCGGTCGGCGACCACCCGCTTGAGGAGGTCGGGCGTGACCGCCTCGGCGGGGGCGACGACCACGGTTCCGCCGTTCAGGAGCGGGATCCACACCTCGTACGTCGACGCGTCGAAGGTGTACGGGTTGTGCAGCAGAACCCGTTCGTGGGCGCCGCCCGCGAAGCGGCCGTCCGCCGCGAGTTCGGTGATCGCGTGCTGCGGGACGACCACGCCCTTGGGCTCCCCGGTGGAGCCGGAGGTGTAGATCACGCAGGCGGCGGAGGCGGGATGGGAGGGGACCGCGTCGAAGGTGACCGGGCCGGACCCATCGGTGACGTCCAGTACCGCGGTTCCGGCGGGCAGCCGCGCCGCCGCGGCATCCGGCCGGTCGGTGAGGACGAGGGCGGGCGCCGCCGCCGTCAGCAGCCGGGCCAGCCGTTGTGCCGGGTGCGCCGGGTCGAGGGGGAGCCAGCAGGCACCCGCCTTGAGGACCGCGAGCTGGGCGGCGACCATGGACGCGGAGCGGGGGAGCAGGAGTCCCACGGTCTGCCCCGGCGTCACACCGGCCCGCACGAGACGTGCGGCCAGCCGGTCCGAAGCGGCGTCGAGCCCGGCGTAGCTGAGGGTCACGCCCTCCGAGTCGACGGCCGGGGCGTCCGGGGTGCGCGCCACCTGCGCGGCGAACCGGCCGGTCACCGTGGCGGGCCGGGCGGGCGTCCTGGACGGGCCGTCGGCCAGGGCCAGCAACTGGTGCCGCTCCGCCACCGGCAGCGCGTCGATCTGCTCGACCGGTGTGTGCGGGGAGCGGGCCAGCTGTTCCAGTACGTGGGTCAGTCGCCCGGTCACCGCGGTGGCCGAGATGCCCCGGCGGCAGCTCACCGACAGCAGCAGCCGGTCCTCGGCGACCGCCGCGATCGTGACCGGGTAGTGCGTCGCGTCCGTCACCTTCGCCAGGTGGACCGTCGCGGGGGCGTCCTCGCTCGCGGAGGTGCGCGGGAAGTTCTCGAAGGCGATGACGGAGTCGAAGAGTTCACCGGCACCCACCGCCCGCTGCACCTCCGCGGCGCGGGCGTGGTGGTGGCCCAGCAGCCGGGACTGCTCGTCCTGGATCCGGCGGAGCAGCTCGTCCACCCGCTCGCCGTTCCGCAGCCGCACCCGTACCGGCAGGGTGTTGATGAACAGGCCCACCATGGACTCGACGCCGGGCAGATCGTGCGGGCGCCCCGAGACGACCGCGCCGAAGACCAGGTCGCGGGAGCCGGTCAGCCTGGCCAGCACCAGGGCCCAGGAGACCTGGACCAGGGTGTTGAGGGTGACGCCGGCCGCGGCGGCCCGCCGGACCAGCATCCCGGTGAGGCCGCTGGTCAGCCACACCTGGGAACGGTCGGGTGCGGTGTCCGGCCCGGTGGGGGCCAGCAGCGCGGGCCTCTCCAGGCCCTCCAGCGCCTCGGCCCACGCGGCCTCGGCCTTCTGCCGGTCCTGGCCCGACAGCCACACCAGATAGTCGCGGTAGGGCGCGGCGGGCGCCAGCGGCCTGCCCGCCACGAGCGCCGCGAGGTCCTGCTCGACGACCGGCATCGACCAGCCGTCCAGCAGGATGTGGTGGAAGGACACGATCAGTTCGGCGCCCGTGTCGTCCCGCAGGAAGGTGGCGCGCACCAGCGGGGGACGTGCCAGGTCGAAGCGGAGCGCCGCGTCCTCGCTCAGCGCGGCCTCGGTCCGCAGCGACACCTCGTCCGGGGCGAGGCCCGTGAGGTCAACTCCCGTCCACGGCACCGTGACCGCCTTCGGCACGACCTGCACCGGCCGGTCCAGACGTTCGTGCCGGAAGCAGGCGCGCAGATTGGGATGTCGGTCCAGGAGCGCCGTGACCGAGGTCCGCACCGTCTCCTCGGTGGTCCCGGGCCCGATCCGGAAACGGGCCTGCACCAGATAGGGGTCCGGGCCGTCCGTCTCCCGGGCGGCGTGGAAGAGCAGCCCCTCCTGGAGCGGGGAGAGCGGCAGTACGTCCGCGATGTGCGCGTTCATCGTCGGTCCCTTCCGTCCAGGGCGGGGCCGGTGGTGTCGGGGCCCGCGTCGAGGTCGCCGAAGTCCATTTCCTGGGCGAGCAGTTCGAGCTGGTCCCCGGTGAGGTCGACGAGCGGGAAGTCGGACGGGGTGTGGACGGCCGTGTCGTCCGGCCCGCAGAGCTCAGCGAGGACGCCGAGCGCCTCGGACCACGCCCCGGCCAGCGCCTGTGCCTCGTCCTTCGTGAACGCCTCCGACGGGTAGGAGAAGGTGGCCTCCAGCAGGGGCTCGCCGTCCTCCTCGCGGGCCAGCACGTCCACTTCCAGGGTGTGCGCGAGCGGTACGGCGTCCGGCGCGAGTTCGAGGAGCCGGCCGCCCGCCGCGTCGGTCCCGCTGAACCGGCCCAGGTAGTTGAAGCGGACGTCGGGGTCGGGCAGCTGGGCGAGTGCCGGCCCCGTCTCCGGGTTGAGATAGCGCAGCAGGCCCCAGCCGAGCCCGCCGGAGGGGATCGAACCCAGCTGCTCCTTCACGCACTTCAGGGCCTCCCCGGGCCGGCCGCCCGCCTCCACCGACGCGGCGCCGATGTCCAGACGGACCGGATACTGCGAGGTGAACCAGCCGACCGTGCCGGACACATCCACCGGGGTGGAGACGGCCTCGCGGCCGTGGCCCTCCAGGTGGACGGTCAGAGCGGTTCCGGTTCCCCGCTGCCGTACGGCCGCCGCGGTGAGCGCGGTCAGCATCACCGCGTCCGGGCGGCAGTTGAACACGGCGGGCAGGGTGACGAGCACGTTACGGGTCAGCTCGGAGCCCAGCTCGAAGGTCAGGGTCTCCCGCCTTCCACCGGTCTTGCGGCCGTTCGTGAGCCGGGCCGAACTGTCCGCCAGCTGCCTTTCCCACCAAGGGACTTCGTCGGTACGCAGCCCGGCCTCCCGGGAGAGCAGCCGGGCCCACCGGGTGAACGATGCGGTGGGCGCGGGCGGCTTCGCCGTGGTGCGGTCGTCGAGCGCGGCGGCGAGTTCCTGACCGAGCACCCGCCAGGAGAATCCGTCGACGGCCAGGTGGTGCACGGTCAGGAGAAGGGCGCCCGGCCGGTCCCGGCCGGGGTCCAGCCATGTCGCCCGCACCATCTCGCCGTTCTCCGGCCGGAGCGTGGCGGTGAGCGCCAGCTCCGTCGCCCGGGAGTGCATATCGGTGTCGGCCGCGACAGCCAGCCGGACCGCACGGGCCCCGGCGGGTGCACCGGCGTCGGGTACCTCCAGCCTCCAGTCGGTGTCACCCTCACGCACCAGACGGATGCGCAGCGCGGCGTGCCGTGCGGTGAGGGTGGCGAGGGCCGCCTCGATCGCCGCGAGCCCGGTGCCGGCAGTCAGCGGGAACAGCATGGACTGGGTGAACACCGAGGTGTCCTGCTCCTGTTCGCGCCACCAGTGCATCACCGGAGTCAGCGGCAGCGGCCCCGATCCGGTGTCCTCCTCGGCGGGGGCGTCCGCGTCGGGCGTGCGGGCCAGCACGGCGAGCCTGGCCGGGGTGCGTACGGTGAACACGTCGTGCGGCGAGAGCACCAGACCGGCAGCCCGGGCCCGGGAGGCGAGCTGGATCGCCATGATGCTGTCACCGCCGAGCCGGAAGAAGTCGTCATCCGCACCCGCCTGTTCGAGGTCGAGAAGGTCCGCGTAGAGCCCGCACAGGATCTCCTCGCGCGCCGACCCGGGGAGCCGGACGGTGTCCGACGTCCGGCGCGCCGGAGCGGGCAGGGCGGCCCGGTCGAGCTTGCCGTGGGACGACAGGGGCAGCGCGTCCAGTGCCACCACGGCGGCCGGGACCATGGCCGCGGGCAGCCGCCCGGAGGCGTGCAGCAGCAGCGCGTCCTCGTCGATCTCCGCGCCCCGCACGGGCACCACGTACGCGACGAGCCGCGCGGCGGTGGCCGGATCATGGCGTACGACGGCCACCGCGCGCTCCACGCTGGGGTGTTCCACCAGGGCGGCGGCGACCTCGCCCGGTTCGATCCGCAGCCCGCGCAGTTTCACCTGCTCGTCGTCGCGGCCCAGGTAGTACGTGGTGCCGTGGTCGTCGCGGTGGACCAGGTCGCCGGTGCGGTACATACGGCTGCCGGGCGGACCGTAGGGGTCGGCGACGAACCGTTCGGCGGTGAGCGCTGCCCGGCCCAGGTAGCCGCGGGCGAGTGCAGCACCGGCCAGGTAGAGCTCTCCGCCGGCCCCGGCGGGCACCGGGCGCAGCCGGTCGTCGAGGACGTACGCCGTGGTGCCGGCCACGGGTGTGCCGATGGGCGGCACGGCCCCGTCGGCGTCCAGTGCCCCGGAGCAGGTCGCGACGACCGTGGACTCGGTGGGCCCGTAGACGTTGTGGAAGCGCCGTCCGCCGACGGCCCAGCGGGTCACCAGGTCCGGCGGGACGGCCTCGGCGCCGACGGCGAGGGCACGCAGTCCCGGATACGGTCCGGCCGGCACGGTCGCGAGCACCGACGGCGGGACGAACGCGCAGGAGATCCGACGCTCCGTCAGAGCCGTCCCCAGGTCCTCGCCCACGAGCGGTCCGGGCGGCGGCAGTACCAGGGTTCCCCCCGAGCCGAATGCCAGGCACAGTTCGCCGACCGAGATGTCGAACGAGGGCGGCCCGAGCTGGAGCACCCGGCTCCGCGCGTCGAGCGCGACACCGTCCACCAGGCTCCGGGTGAGAGCGGCGACCCCGGCATGGGTGACCAGCACACCCTTGGGGGTGCCACTGGAGCCGGAGGTGTGGATGACGTGGGCGACGTCGTGGGGCTCAGGGTTTCCCGGCAGCGGCTGCTCCCCGGCCCAGGCGTCCTCGTCGAGGACCAGGGCCGGGACGCCGGATTCCAGGGGCTGTGCACCCGGTTCGGTGATCAGGAGCACGGGCTCGGCCTCGGCGAGGACGCGGCGGACGCGCTCGGCCGGGTGGGCCGGGTCCAGCGGCATGTACGCGGCGCCCGCTCGCTGGACGGCCAGCGCGGCGACCGGCCAGTCGCTGCCACGGGCGAGGGCGAGCGCCACGATCCGCCCGGGGCCGGCGCCGAGCCGCTTCAGCCGGCCGGCCAGCCGGGAGACCCGGTCGTCCAGTTGGGCGTAGGTCAGGGTGCGTCCCGGGAACGGGGACTCGACGGCCGGTGCGTCCGGCGTACGGGCCGCCTGCCGGGCCACCATGCCGGGCAGCGACATCGGGGCGGGTGCGGCGGCCCCCTCGGAAGCGGCGAGCAACTCGTCGCGCATCGCGGCCGGCACCAGGTCGATGTCCCCGATCAGGGCCGCCGGGTCGGCGGTGATCTGCCGCAGGAGCTCGACGTAGCACTGCGTCCAGCGGGCCACCGTCGCCGGGTCGAAGACGTCGGTACGCAGACCGAAGCTGCCCTCCATGCCGTCGCCGCTGTCCTTCACCACGCCGACGAGGTCGTGCTCACCACCTGTGTGGATGCGCTCGGGCTCCGCGAACTCCTTCATCACCGTGACGCTCGGCTGCTGCGTCAGGTGCATGAACACCCACTGGTACAGCGGGGCCCGGCCCGCGCTGCGCTCGGGCGCCGCGGCCGACACGATCCTCCCGACGGGCACGTCCGCGTTGGCCATCAGATCCGGGAAGTCGACGGCGAACCCGGCGAGCACATCCGCGAAGGAGTCGTCCGGGCGCACCTGCCAGCGGGTCGGCACGGCGTTCATGACGTACCCGATGACCTGGTCCAGGCCCTTGGCCGCGCGGTTGGCGATCGGGGTGCCGATGACCAGGTCGTCGGCGCCGCTCACCCGGTGCGCCAGGACGGCGAAGGCGGCCATGAGGACCACGTAGACGGAGGAACCGCGCTCCCGGGCCAGGGCGCGCACGCCGGCGGTGGTCGCCGCGTCGATGTGGAACGGGACGTTCGCGATGCCGTCGCCCCCGGCTGTGGTGCCGGTGCCGCCGCCCGGCACGGTCAGCGGACCGGGCGGGTCGGCGAGGTAGCGCCGCCAGAAGTCGAGCCGGTTCCCGAAGACCCCGGCCTCCGTCAGCTCGCTCTGCCACGACGAGAAGTCGGCGTACTGCACCTCGGGCCGGGTGAGGGGCGGCTCCAGCCCGTCGCGCAGGGCGCCGTACGCCTGGGCGAACTCGTTCTGCAGCACATCGAACGACCACCAGTCGCTGATCGTGTGGTGCAGGCTCAGCATCAGCGTGGAGCGCTCCTCGTCGACCCGGACGAACCGGGCCCGGATCAGCTTGTCCCGGCTCAGGTCGAAGGGGCGGCTGCGGAACGCCTCGAAGGCCTCGTCGATCGTGCCGCCGGTGCCCCGCAGATCCTCGCGCTCGAGGTCGAACTCCCCGTCGTCGGGGAACTCGACGTGCAGCTCGCCGTCCGGGTCCGTCACGATCCTGGTCCGCAGGATGTCGTGGTGACGCTGGATCAGTGTCAGAGCCGCCGCCAGATGCGCCGGGTCGACGGGCCGCTCGAAGTGGTAGGCGGCGCACAGGTTGAGCGCGGGGGTGCCTGGATACAGCGAGTCGTACACCCACAGGTCGTGCTGTGCGGGGCTGAGAGGTACCCGGCGTTCGGGGTCGCGCGGCGGTATGACGGACGGGATCTCACGGGCCCGGCCCGCCTCCAGGAGGCGGCGCATCAGACGGACCCGCTGCTCGCGGCCGAGGGCGCCGAACCGGTCGGCCATGGAAGGGGATGCCGCGCCCGGAACGGTGCGCGAAACGGTGGGGGCGCTCATCACAGGTTCTCTTTCAGTTCGGCCAGCCGGTGCAGTCCGGCCAGTACGTCGTCCCGTCCGATGCCGAAGTCGATGAAGCAGGCGACCTCGTCGACGCCGAGCTCGGCCAGATCGGCGAGCATCTTGGCGCAGTGACCCGGGGAGCCGAGGAGACTGCCCCAGCTGAGATACCGCTCGAAGGCGAAGTCGGCCATCATCGCGGTCTGTTGCTCGGTGAGCTGTGCGGTCGTGGTGTCCGCGGAGCGGTTGGCCGCCGTCTGGCGGACGTACGAGGCGAGATAGGTCTTCAGAGGTGCTCCCGCCATCCGGCGGACCTCCGCGTCGTCGGCGCCGACGTAGGTGTGGGCCATGAGCGTGACCCGGCCGTGCGCGTCGGTGCCGCGCTGTTCGGGGGCGGCCGCGCAGGCGGCACGGTAGAGGGCGATCTTCTCGGCCAGTTCCTCCCGGCTCTGCCCGACGGTCGCGCCGAGCACCCCCGCGCGCAGTTCGCCGGCCGCCTCCCAGGTCTGCGGGTTGCCGGATGTGGTGATCCACAGCGGCAGGGTGTCCTGGACGGGCCGGGGCTGGGGCGTCACGGAGACCGGGGTGCCGGTGCCGTCGGGGTACTCGGCGCTCTCGCCGGCCCACAACGACCGCAGCCGGGGGATGGTCTCCAGGGCGGTCCGCCTGCGGTCCGCGTACTGCTCGGGGGCGAGCGTGAAGTCCTTGGAGTGCCAGCCGGTTGCGACGGAGAGGCCCACCCGGCCGTGCGAGAGGTTGTCCACGACGGCCCAGTCCTCGGCCACCCGCAACGGGTGGTGGAGCGGCAGGACCACGCTGCCCGCACGGATCCCGATCCGTTCGGTGGCGACGGCGAGCGCCGCGCCCAGCACCGGAGGGCTGGGGAAGACCTGCCCCACCTGCTGGAAGTGGCGCTCGGGGGTCCAGATGGCGTGGAACCCGAGCCGGTCGGCTGTACGGGCCACGGCGAGGATGTCCTCGTACGTCTCGGTGTGCCGGGCCTCGCCGGCGGTGGTGCTGTCCGCACCGAAGAACATCACACTGAGGTCCACTGCCGCTCCTCCTGCTTCCTGTTGGGCTGGCTCTGGGTTTCCGGACGGCGCGGCACCCTGGGGCGGCGCGGAATGGGGGCGGGCGCGGCGGGCCCGGGCAGCGTGGCCGCCCGTTCCAGTTCGGCGGCGAAGGCGGCGACCGTCGGCGCGGCGAACAGCTGGGCCACGGTGACCGGGCGGCCGGCGGCGAGCCTGGCCACGGCGCGTACCGCGCGAAGCGAGTTCCCGCCGAGGGCGAAGAAGTCGTCGTCCGGGCCGGCGCTCGCGACCCCGAGCACCTCGCACCACACGGCGGCGGTCTCCCGCTCCAGAGCCGTCATCGGGCGCTCGGTGGTGCTCCGGTGCCGGACCGGTGCCGTGATCCGGTCGCCGTCGCCCGCCCTGCGCGGCGGCGCGGTGGGGACCAGCCGCGACAGGGGCGTGCCGGGGGCGGTGGCGGCCGTCTCCAACGCCTGCGGGAGGACGTCGGCGAGCCACTGGACGAACTCCGGATCCAGTGCCTCCCCGCGGTACTCGAAGGTCAGGGTCAGACCGTCCGGCGCACCGTCCGCCGATGTGGAGTCGGTGACGTCCACCAGGAGTTCGAACCGGGCGGCCCCGGTGCGCACCACCTCGACACCGTCCTTCGCACCGGGCAGCGTGACCTCGGCCCGTGCGTTGTTCTGGAGGGCCAGGACCACATCGGTGAAGGGCTGGCGGCCGGGCGGGCGCGGCGGGTTGAGGGCTGCGACCACGTCCTCGAACGGCACGTCCTGGTGGCTGAACGCGGCCAGGTCCGTCTCCCGCACCCGGGCAAGCAGCTCCTCCGCGGTGGGGTCCCCGGACAGATCGGTGCGCAGCACCAGCATGTTGACGAAGAATCCGACGACGTCCTCGACGCTGCCGTCCCCCGCCCGGCCGGCCACCGGGGCACCGACCGCCACGTCCTCGTCCGCACCTGCCCGCACCAGCGTGGTGGCCAGCGCGGCGTGCAGGGCCATGAAGAGGGTGGCGCCCCGGGCCCTGGCCGACTCGACGACCCGGGCGTGCGCCGCCGCGTCCAGCCGGCACACCACGACCTGCGCGGCCGGTCCGGGCACGGCGGGCCGCCCGGTGCGGCGGGGCAGCAGCGGACCGCCGGCCTCCAGCCCGTCCAGTTCCTTGCGCCAGTAGGTGAGCTGACGGGCGGCGAGCGCGTGCGGATCGGACGGTGAGCCGAGCCGGTCGACCTGGTGGCGGGCGTGTTCCCCGTACGGGACGGCGAGCGGATCGAGCGCGGCGTCCGCGCCCCGGACCCGTGCCCCGTAGGCGCGGGACAGATCGCGGAACAGGGGCCGCAGCGACCAGCCGTCCCCGGCGATGTGATGGACCAGGACCAGGAGAGCGTGCTCGTCAGGCCGTTCCGCCGTGGTGAACAGGGTCGCTCTTATCGGGAGTTCGGTCCGCAGGTCGAAGCAGTGGCGGGCCGCGCGGTCGATCTCCCCGTCCACCGAATCGCCGGCGAGGCGCAGATGCCGGAAGGGGGGCCGCCCGGCCTTCCCGGTCAGCACCCGGCGTACCGGGGCGCCGTCGGACTCCGCGAAGACGGTACGGAGCACTTCGTGACGGTCGGCGACCCGGGCCAGGGCGTCCTCCAGCGCCGCCGCGTCGACCTCCCCACGCAGCCGTACGAGCATCGGCAGGTTGTACGCGGCGCCGGCCCCGATCCGGTCCAGGAACCACAGCCGGTGCTGCGCGTGCGAGACGGGCAGCGCGCCGGAGGCCGTGACGGGAGCCGCCGCCGGCGGCGCCGGGGGAGCGGTGTCGACGAACGGGGCGAGCAGCGCGGGGGTGGGGGCCTCGAAGAGCCCGCGGATGTCGATCTCGGCGCCCAGCACGGCGTGGATCCGGCCCAGCAGCCGGGCGGCCAGCAGGGAGTGGCCGCCGAGGGCGAAGAAGTCGTCGTCCGGCCCGACCGCCTCCGCGCACAGCACCTGCGCGAAGAGATCGCACAGCGCGGCCACGGTCCCGCTCGCCGCTGCCCGGCCGGCGAGGGCCGCCGCGACGCCGGGGTCCGGCAGCGCGGCCCGGTCCAGCTTCCCGCTGGGAGTCAGCGGCAGTGCGTCCAGCGGGACGAAGACCGCCGGCACCAGGTACTCGGCCAGTACCTCGCGGGCGTAGGCACGCAACTCCGCCTCCTGGAAGCCCCGGCGGGGATCGCCGCCGGGCACCACGTACGCGGTCAGCTGCCGGTCGCCGGAGGGGTGTTCATGGGCGACGACCGCCGCGCGGTCGATGCCGGGGTGCCGGGCCAGCACGCTCTCGACCTCACCGGGCTCCACCCTGAAGCCGCGGATCTTCACCTGGCTGTCGGCCCGGCCCAGGTATTCGAGGACTCCGTCGGCGCGTCGCCGCCCGAGGTCACCGGTTCGGTAGACGCGCTCGCCGGACGGTGCCGCGACGAAGCGTTCGGCGGTCAGCGCCGGCCGGCCGCGGTACTCGCGGGCGACGCCCGCCCCGGCGGCGTAGAGCTCGCCGGCCGACCCGTCCGGTACCGGCCGCAGTTCCTCGTCGAGGACGTACAGCCGCTTTCCCGCCAGCGGACGGCCGATCGGCACCGGGCCGTCGCCGAGACCGGCAGGGGTCACCGGGTGGACGGTCAGGAAGACCATGCACTCGACGGGCCCGTAGCCGTTGCTCAGCCGGAGCTCCGGATTGCGCTCCAGAGCGCGGGCCGCATGGGGCGCGGACAGCGCCTCGCCGCCCACCACGAGCTCCCGCAGGCCGTCCATCACCTGCGGGTACTCGTCCACGACGACGTTGAAGAGGGACGCCGAGAGATACATGGAGGTGATGCCGTGGTCGGCGACGAGCCGCGCCATCAGGAAGGGTTCGGGCCGCCCGCCGGGGTGCAGCACGCAGGTCCCGCCGTTCATGAGCGGGCCCCACAGCTCCAGGGCGAACGCGTCCCAGGACAGCGGCGCGCACTGCAGCCAGACGGCTCCGGGACCGAAGGACGCGAAGTCCTGCCCGGTGAGCGTGGAGGTGAGTGCGTGGTGCGAAGCGGCGATGCCCTTCGGCCGCCCGGTCGATCCGGAGGTGAACATCACGCAGGCGATGTCGTCGGGCCGGACCCGGACGGTGCCGCGCGGCAGTGGCCGCGCCGCGGAGGCGTCCTCGACGTGCAGCCGTGTCGCGCCGAGCCCTTCGGGCGCGGTGCCCCGGGCCGACACGACCACGGCGGTGCGGGCGTCGTCGGCCATCGCGCGAAGCCGCTCGACGGGAAAGGCGGGATCGAGCATCACGTAGCCCGCTCCGGCCTTGAGGATGCCGAGGACCGTCACCACGAGGGCGGCCGAGCGCTCCAGATACACACCGACCGTGTCACCGGCGCGGACACCGCTCGCGGCCAGCAGGCCGGCCAGCCGGTCCGCCCGTGCGTCGAGGCCGGCGTAGTCGAGCCGCTCGTCACCGTCGATCAGCGCGGTCGCTCCCGGCGCCCGTGCCACCTGCTCCTCGAACAGTTCATGCGCGCACCTCATCGCGGTCACCCCCTTGGTTCTCGCTCTGCTCGTCCTTTTCGACCGGCGCCCGCGGCGCTTCGATGTCGGGCAGCAGGAAGTCGATGTCCCTGATCGAACGGCTGGCAAGTCCCCACAGGGCGACTGCGGTTCCACCGACGCCGGCCAGGAACAACATGGCCGCCATGCCGCTTCCGGGGCCGTCGCCGACGAGCGGACCGAGCACCGTGAAGAGCCCCGAGCCCTGCACGGCCTGCGGTTCGAAGACGTGGTCGGCGAGCGGTCCGGAGACCGCCATGGCCACCGGTACGGAGATCTGCGACAGGAACATCACCGCGCCGAAGACCCGCCCCTGCCATTCGTGCGGGACCTTGGTCTGCACGATCGTCTGCATCGAGGCGTTGACCAGGGTCATGAGCAGCGAGGCGAGCAGGATGACCAGGCACCAGCCGGTCACACCGCCCACCAGACCCATCGCCACCAGGCCGGAGAGACACATCCCGACGACGCCGAGCATCATGCCCCGGCCCCGGTTGGCGGGTCCGCCCCACGCCGCCATGAGCAGCGCGCCGGCGACCCCGCCGACACCTATCGAGGTGTTGACCGCGGCGAGTGCGCCGTTCCCGGCCCGCAGCAGCACCATCGGTGAGATGAGGGCGAAGCCGAAGACCATGACCAGGTTGACCACACAGAAGTTGACGATCAGGTCGCGCAGGCTGGGCACCCGGAACAGGTAGCGCAGCCCCTCCATCGAGTCGGCGGTGATGCGCCGTCGCGGAGCGTCGGCCTTCCTCGCCGGCACGTGGTCGCCCGTGAAGCGAACGATGCGGACGCCGATGAGGGCGAACGCGTAACTCGCCAGGTCGACCAGGAGGGTCGGGCCGATCCCGAAGAGCGCGAGGAGCAGTCCGCCCAGCGCCGGGCCACCGATCCCGGCAGCGCTCTTCGCGCCGGCCAGCAGTCCGTTGGTGCGGTCGAGTTGGTCCTTGCGGACCAGGAGGGGGACGGCCGAGGACAACGCCGGGAACTGGAAGGCGGCGCACACGCCGAGCAGCACAGCGGCCGGATAGACGTGCCAGGCCTGGAACGCGCCGGCGTAGTGGAGCAGGGCCAGCGAGCCCACGACGAGGAGTCCGCCGGCATCGGCTATCTGCAGTGCGGCGCGCTTGGAAATGCGGTCGACGATTGCGCCCGCAATGGGACTGAATACGGCCTGCGGAAGCATGGCGCACAGCGAGAGAATCGTGACGGCTGTCGCCTGCTCGCCGGACGACCACACTTCGACGATGAAGGCGAACCGGACCGCCGCGCTGCCCGCCAGCGATACCGCCTGACCGGACCAGACAAGAAGAAAGGGACCCATTCCCGAAAAACGGCCAGGAATGTCCGTGGATATCCGGGCGCCCATCAGGTTTCAGGTCCGTCGTGCACCGGCATCGGGCATATCGTGCC
Organism: Streptomyces sp. NPDC127177; assembly: GCF_042672475.1. Lineage (NCBI taxonomy): Bacteria > Bacillati > Actinomycetota > Actinomycetes > Kitasatosporales > Streptomycetaceae > Streptomyces > Streptomyces sp. NPDC127177. The sequence goes on along the minus strand of NZ_JBHXUW010000012.1, from coordinate 121,579 downwards.
GTCGCCATCGAATGGTTTGGTCACCACGTCTCAATCTCCCAGGATGTCGCATCCCCTGCGGATCCCTACGGATCCCTGTCTGATCGAACTGGGCCATCATGCGACTACCGATTACCGGTGCGTTCCCTTAGCGAATGAGGGAACGGGAGGAAAGCGGGAACGGATCGGGAGGGAACCGGGACCCGGTGCGGCAAGGGTCGTTGTGTAGTTGTCTGCAGTAAGGAGTACTCAAGTGAAGGACCCCAGGGATCGCTCACCCGATGGGACGGAGCTGCGCCAGGCCCTCCAGGACCTGTCCACCGTGGAGCGGTGGGCCGAGCGCGTGGCGTCCGGTGACCATTCCCATCCGTACGCCGCACCGGAGTCCTGGGAGGGCCCCCAGCTCAGCGTGGAGACCACGACCGAGGACGGCATGCACACGGTCGCCGGGATCGTCGCGTGGCCGCCCGGGGGAGGCCGGGGCGTGGCCGTCCTGGACGAGACGGAGCGTGCGGTGCTCCGCTCCCTGGTGAGGTCGCTGCTCGACCTGGCCGGCCACGAGTCGGGAACCGCCCGTACGCGCGTGGTGCTCACGCCTGCCGGCCCACGGGTCACCGCCTGCCAACTCGACGTGGAACAGGGCCTGTCCTAGCTGGTTCCGGTCCGTTCCCGCGGCAGTTCCCACCGGCGGTATCGGGGCAGGAACGGACCGGGAACGCCGATCAGCAACATCAGTGGTGTCGGGAAGCGGAACACCGCAAACACCCACAAACACCACTTAGGGGCGGGACCATGGGACGCAAGCTTGCTGGGCTCTTCGGGATCATCGCGGCGACGCTGGCCTTCGGCATCGGCGTGACGGTCGAGGCGGGGCAGTCGCACAGCCCCAGGAGCACTCAGCAGGTTGTGGCCGACGACAAGGGCCCCACGGTCATCACGCTCGCCGACGACAAGGGCCCCACGGTGATCGTCGACACGGTCAACGACGACAAGGGCCCGACGGTCATCACGCCCACCGACGACAAGGGCCCCACGGTGATCACCCCCACCGACGACAAGGGCCCGACCGTTGCCACCCCCAACGACGACAAGGGCCCCACGTCCCCCGCCATGTGATCCCGCGCCTCGCAAGCAGACCGCCCCGCACCGGAGTCACGGTGCGGGGCGCGGTGCTGTCCGGGGCGGGTGCCGGCGGGGTCGGCCGTCAGCCGCGGCGGCGGTCCTCGGGGACGCCCAGCCCGGCGAAGAGCTTCTCGGCCTCCTCCCGGTACCGGGAGCCGTCCGGTGTGTCACCGAGCGCGTCGGCCATGCCCGCGAGGGCGTACGCCTCCTCGATGCGGTAGCTGAGGGAGGAGGACAGTTCATGGGCGTGGGTGTGCAATTCGAGCGCCGCCTCCAGATCGCCCTGTCGGCGCCGCAGCCGGCCCACCACGTTCTCCACCTTGGCCCGGCGCAGCGGCGAGGAGTTGGTCCGCATCATGTCGAGGGCCAGCTCCGCATGGTCCGGGTCCCGGGGCGATCTGCCCAGCAGGTTCTCCACATCGGCGGAGAGCGCCAGCGTCAGGGCGAGGTTGACCTCGTTGCCGGTGTCGCCGTACAGCGAACGGGCCTCCGTCAGACAGCGGTCGGCCTCCTCGTAGGCACCCAGGCCGACATGGGCGAACGCGAGATCCGTGATGGCTCCGGGCAGTCCCTCGTGCTGCCCCAGCCTCCGGCTCAGTTCGGCCGACCGCAGCGCCGCGTCCCGCGCCTCCTCGTACCGTCCCCACTGTTCGTAGAGCGTGCTGAGGATGGTCAGGCTCTCGGCCTCCGCGCGGGGCATGTCCAGGTCCCGCTCGTGCGCGATCGCCGTCTCCATGTGCTCCAGCGCCTCGGGGAAATCGCCGAGCAGGCTGTTGAACTGGCCGAGGATGCTCTCGCTGTGGGCCTGGGTGTGCAGGTCACCCAGCCGGACCGCGACGTCCCGGCTTTCCCGGGCCGCTTCGAGCCCCTCGGTGAGCCGGCCCAGCTTCCAGCACGCGACGCCCAGGTTGGACAGGCTCACGCCCAGCAGCGCCAGATCCTGCAGGCGGCCGGCGGCGGCGACCGCGACCCGGCTCAGCTCGCCGAACTCCTCCAGCAGCCCGAGGTCGTTGAGCTGGAAGACGAGATTGCGCGACAGGCACACGACGAAGCGGTCGTGGCCCCTGCGCTCGGCGAGTGTGACGGCCGCGAGGAGCGCCGACTGCTCGCGCAGGAACCACTTGCGTGCCCTCTCGGCGGTGGCGAGGTCGGGCAGTTCGGCCGTGCTGGGCGGGATACCGGTGCTGCGCCGGCGCCGGCCCGAGTAGAGCAGATCGCACGCCACCTCGGTGGCGGTGAGGTAGTAGCCCAGGAGCCGCTCCACCGCACCGGAGTCCTCGGCGGACTCGACGAGCAGGCTCTGCGCGAAGCTGCGGACCAGGTCGTGGAAGGTGTAGAGGCCGATCTCCGGCTGCTGCACGAGATGGACGTCGAGCAGCATCTCCAGCAGGTCCTCCGCGTCGCGGGCACCCGTGCCGAGCAGTGCGCCGGCGGCGTGGATGTCCATGTCGCTGCCGGGGTGGAGCGCCAGCGTCGAGAACGCGTTGCGGCACTCCTCGTCCAGGGCCTGGTACGACAGACGGAGGGTGGCGGAGACGCTGCGGGCCCCGGAGCTGAGCTCGTCGAGTCTTCGGGTCTCGTCCCGCAGCCGCTCGGCCAGGTACTGGAGGGTCCAGCGCGGTCGGTTGCGCAGCCGCGCGGTGGCGATCCGCAGCGCGAGAGGCAGGTGGCCGCAGAGCCGGGCGAGCTCGGCCGCCGCCTCCGGTTCGGCTGCGACGCGCTGGGCGCCGAGCGTCTCGGCCACCAGCATCGCGCTGTCCTGGGGCGGCATCACCCCGATGGAGATCCACCGGGCGCCGTCCAGATCGACCAGTCGGGCCCGGCTGGTGACCATGACCAGGCAGCCGGGGGAGGAGGGCAGGAGCGGGCGCATGGCGCCGGCGTCGGCCGCGTTGTCGAAGAGGATCAGCAGCCGCTTGCCGACCAGGGTGGCGCGCCACAGGGCGGTGCGGGCGGGCACGTCGTCCGGGATGAGGTTGCCGGGGACACCGAGGGCCCGCAGCAGGCTGTCGAGCGCCATGCCGGCGGTCACCGGCTGGTCGCCGGGTGTGTACCCGCGCAGATCGATGTGGAGCTGCCCGTCCGGGTACTCGGGGGCGAGCCGGTGTGCCGCCCGCACGGCGAGCGAGGTCTTCCCGCAGCCCCCCATGCCGTCGATGGCGACGATCTGCGGGCCCTGTTCGCCGCTGTCCTCGGCGGCACGGAGGATCTCGGCCAGTTCCCGGTCCCGGCCGGTGAAGTCCGCGAGGTCGTACGGGAGGGTGCTGGGGGGTTCGGCGGGCAGTGCCACGGGTGCGACGGGGGCGGCCGCCGGTTCGGGCCCGGCCAGCTCGGGGCTCTCCCGGAGGATTCCCTCGTACAGCTTGGTGAGATGGGGGCCCGGGTCTATCCCGAGTTCCTCGACGAGGAGCTCGCGCACCTTGCCGTACTCGTCGAGCGCCTCCGCCTGCCGTCCGGAACGGTACAGAGCGACCATCAACTGGCCGCGCAGGGACTCGCGCAGCGGGTGCTGTTGCACCAGTTCACGTAGCTCGACGACGAGTTCGGAGGCCTCGCCCAGGCCGAGGTGGAGTTCGAAGAGCTGTTCCGCCGCGGTCAGCCGGCGCTCCTCCAGGGAGGTCGACGCGGCCTCGATGATCGGTCCGCCGCCGCCCGACATGACCGGCCCCCGCCAGAGGGCGAGGGCGCCGCGCAATATCTCGGCGGCCTCGGCCGTGCGGCCCTCGGACGCCGTCAGCTTCGCTTTCCGTATCAGTAGGCCAAATTCAGCCAGGTCGATATCGCATTGTTCGTCGGCGACGCGATAGCCGGGCCCGTCGGTCAGCAGGACGTCGGAGCCCCCCGGTATCCGTCTGCGTAGATCCGCAACGGCCTTGCGTACTTGGTGCGGTGCCGTCGGCGGCGGTTCTTCGTCCCACGCCGCCTCGACGAGCCGGGATACCGGAAGCACTTTTCCGGGCTCCAGAAGCAAAGTGGCCAGAACTCGCTCCTGGATGACTCCCCCCAGCCGGAGCCGCGTCCCGTTCGACCACCCCTCTATCGGACCAAGAATGTTGAAGCGCAGCCGGACCTCTTCCACTGTTGACACGCATCCTCCCCCTCAGATCTGCCCACCCGCAGGTCTACCCAGGCGCGAGGCGATCGTAGCCCCTGGAGATGGGAAGTCGCGGTACCGCACCGGGAAGACTTCGGGAATGGCTCGATGGAGGCTGTTCATCGACGGCAGGCCTTCGCTGCCACGGAGAGTACGGAGCGTGAGCGGTGCGGATTGATCCCGGTCCGCTCCACACGTTCCGGAGTGTCCTGGGAGGCCGGGCGACCGGCTATTGCATTTTCTGAGCATGTGGAGACCGAGGAGACAATGATGAATTCCCAGCCTGCACCCGGGCTTGACGTTCTGCTGCAGAATGCGCGCAGGCGTGCGGGGCTCACTCAGGAACAGCTCGCGGGGCTTTCCACGGTGAGCGTACGGGCCATTCGAGACCTGGAGCTGGGGAGGGTCAGGCATCCCCGGAGGGAAACGCTGAAGCTCCTGGCCAATGCCATGAGACTGAGTGACGCGCGACGCGTCGAGGTCGAACTGGCCGTGGATGCAAAGGCTGTGGGGCGCGTCTTCCAGGACATCTACGGGGCCGACCTGGCCACACCGCCCCCACCGCTGCGTCCGCTGGTCGGCCGGCTTCCCGAACTGGAGGCGCTGACGGCCCGGTTGAGCACGGATCACGAGCGGCTGCTGACACTGGTGGGTCTGCCGGGAGTGGGGAAGTCGCGACTCGCCCAGGAGGCCGCCACCGTCATCCACGCCCGGGACCGGGTTCCGGTGCTGTGGGTCTCCCCGGACGACACGTCCGAGACCGGGGGAGCGGCTTCCGGCAGCCCTCAGTCGACCGTCGCCGGCTGGGTGCGCGCCCTCGTCCGCGACGGCGGGGAATTCGAGGAACTGGTCGCTCTCATCGGATCCAAGGCGACCCTGATCGTGCTGGACGGTCACGAAGTGTCACCGGAGGTCACCTCTCGGCTGCTGGGCCTGCTGCGTGCCTGCGAGCGCCTGAAAATACTCACGACCACCGACCGGCCGGTGCAGCTGCCCGGTGGGCGGCTGCTGCCGCTCGCGCCTCTCGCGGTGCCGTCCGAGGCCGAGTTGGCCGTCGAGGTGGCGGGCAGTCCCCTCGTCGCCGACCGGCACGCCGTCGAGCTGACGCTCTCCCATGTCAGCTATATGCGCCCCGACTTCCTGCCCACGGACGCCGTCGTCACCACCGTGGCCCACATCTGCCGGGCGCTGGACGGCATGCCGCAGGCGCTGGAGGCCGCGGCCTCATGGCTGCTGCTCTACTCGCCCCAGCAACTGCTGGACATCGCGCGCACCGCGCCGCTGGTCCTGCTCGACGGTGTCACGCCCGCCGACCCCGCCGCGGGCCCCGCCCTGAGCGAGCGGCTCACCGCGGCCGTTACCGGCCTCGACCCGCAGGCGGCCGGTCTGCTCCGGACACTGGCGACGCTGGAGGACCCGTGGACGGTGGACGGGGCCGCGCGCGCCTGCGGAAGCTCCCTGGCCCGTACCGCCCGAGACGTACACGCGCTGCTGGTCCGCGGCCTGATCCGCCGGCTCCCCACGACGGCGGGCGATCCGGTCGGCTTCACCGTGCTCAACCTCGTCCGCGCGGTACTCGCGGCGGAGCGGGAGACGGCGCCCGCCGAGCTCGCCGCGGCGCTGGCCGACTGAGCCGCGCCCGCCCCCGCTACCGCCCAGCCCCCGCTGGCGCCCCGCACCCTTCCCGCCCCGTTCCCGTCCTCGTGAAAGGCACCCCACCCATGCGCAACCTGATCTCGCTCGCCGACCTCACCCCCGCTGAGCTGGACCACATCGTCCGCCGCGCCGTCTCGTTCGGCCGCGACGGCATCGTCCCGAAGCCGCTGGCCGGACACCGGGTCGGCCTCTACTTCCGCAAGTCGTCGACCCGGACCCGTACGTCCTTCTGGAGCGGGGCGACCCGGCTCGGCGCTGACGTGATCACCTTCGGCCCGAACGAGCTCCAGCTCACCACCGGCGAGACGGTCGAGGACACCGCCCGGGTGCTCGGTGAGTACCTGGACGCCCTCGTCGTACGCACCAACGGGGACGTGGACGAGATCCGCCGGCTCGGCAGCAGCGAGAACCTGGCCGTCGTCAACGCCCTCAGCCTCGACGAGCACCCGACCCAGGCGATCGCCGATCTCGCCACGCTCACCGAGCAGTTCGGCTCCCTGGACGGTCTGCACCTGCTCGCCGTCGGCGAGGGCAACAGCTCGGGCGCGGCGCTCGCGCTCGCCGCGGCCCTCACTCCCGGCCTGCGCCTCACCCTGCTGTGCCCGAGTGGATACGAGGTACCCAAGGAGACTCTCGACCTGGCGGCCGAACTCAGCGGCGGCAAGGCGCTGGTGAGCCAGGTCGTGACGCCCGACGAGGTCGAGGGCCCGGTGGACGCGGTGTACACCAGCCGGTGGCAGACCATGGGGGTGACGAAGGAGAACCCCGACTGGATCCGTGACTTCGACGGCTTCCAGATCAACCGCGCGTTCCTGGACCGCTTCGGCGGCCCGGGGACCGTCTTCCTGCACGACCTGCCCGCCGTCCGCGGCGAGGAGGTCACCGACGAGGTGCTCGACGGCCCGGCGAGCCTGGCCTGGCGGCAGGCCCACCACAAGATGACCGCCGCCGCCGCGGTCCTGGAGTGGTGCGTCGTCGGCGCCCGGGACTGAGTACCCGCCCCCCGTTCCGACGGGGAGCCGAACGACGAAGCTCCTGGCAGTCATGGGTGCCCGGCCACGGCCGCCCATGACTGCCAGGAGCTTCTCGTGTGTGTGCGGGGCCCCCCCCCCCCCCCCCGGTGGGGCGGGGGCGGCCCCCCCCCGGGGGGGGGGCCGCCGCGTATGCCTGGCTGGGTGGAGCGGGGTGCGAACGGGGCGCGTGCCCGGCGCACGGGAGCGCGACGTGATCTGCGTGTGCCGGAAAGACCGCGGGCGTGCGCCAGCGGCTATCCGGATTTGATCGATTCGTATTCGGCGATTCCAGCACAATCGGGACACCGGGTGGCTGAATGTTTCTGTTCGGACCGTGTTGGCATATGTCTCGTACCGGTCTCCGGCCTTGTCGTCCCATTGAGGACTTGTAAGCAATGGGCCGAATTTGCGTCTTGGGCCGTCGAGGGTCCTCTATTGTGATTGTCGTGAACGGGCGAAGCCGGGGGAGTCCGGGTTCGCCATCGGTGTAACGTCGGTATCCCGAGGCGTAACGTATCTCCGCCCCGCGTGGTCGAGATCGCACCGTGAGGGGACGGGCGGTTCGACGGGCGGCTGCAGGAAATGATCGACGCAGCGCGCCTGGAAAAGGCTGATGAACATGTCGTGGAAATGGCAGGAACAGGTGGGGGGACGGTCGTGACCAATCCTTTCGATGACGAGTCGGGGCGGTTCGTGACGCTGGTGAATGGCGAGGGTCAGTACTCGCTGTGGCCGGCGCATATCGATATCCCGGGCGGCTGGCGCGTTGACGGCGCGGAAGGTTCGCGTCAGGAGTGTCTGGATGCGATCGAGGCTGCGTGGACCGACATGCGGCCCGCCAGCCTGGTGAGGGCGATGGGAGCGGACGCCGGATAGCGGGCGTTCGAACCGTCGAGGGTGGCGTGGGCCACCACGAGGTCGGGCAGGTTCCGACGCTCCGGCCTGATCGACTCTGCTCTAAATCGAGCAGAAGCGATCAGACGGGAGTGGTGATCAGTCATGCCTCGCCTGTAAATGCTCATGTCGCCTTCATTTGGCTTTCATGAAGTATTGGTGGGTCGTCTCGCGGTTCGTCCTCGAATAAGCAGAAGACAGCGGAGTTCCCTGCCGGCCGCCTCTGGGCCGGCGGGGGCCCGCCACTGCCTGATGTCACGGCGCGACGACGTTCCACTTCAATTCACAGGCCCACGGGCGGCTTCGAATGCCGTACCGGCGCGGCCGGTTTCCGTCGTGTCTTCTTCGTCCCCCTCGAAACTCTCCCCAAAGGTGTGGTCCGGCATGCGCGAAAACAGTTCTGTCTCCTCGGGCTCGGATCCCGAAGAAGTCTTCGGAACGACCGTGGCTCAACAAGGTGTCTGGTACGGGCAGCTGGTCGATCCGAAGAGCCCCAAATACAACATCGGGGAATGCTTCGAGATTCGGGGCGACCTCGACAGGGCCTTATTCGCCGTAGCGTTCGAACGGGCCGTCGAACAGTGCGACAGCCTCAACGTCGAGTTCGTCACCAGGGACGACACCGTCCTCCAGCGCGTCGTCCGTCCCCCGGCGGGGACCGGTCGGCTCCACGAGATCGACCTCCGCGACAGTGACGACCCGGCCGGCGCGGCCGAGCGCTACCTCGCCGCGGACATGGCCGCCGTCGACAGGATCGACGCCCCCCACCACCACTTCGCGCTGCTCCGCCTCGGCCCCCGGCTGCACTACTGGTACGTGCGCTTCCACCACATAGCCGTGGACGGCCTCGGCGGTGCCGTCTTCACACGCATCGTGGCCGGCCTGTACGGACGCGCCGTGCGGGGCGAGGATCTCGCCGCGGTGGATCTGCCCGCCGCGCCCCTGCGCGACCTCGTCGCCGACGAGGAGGCCTACCGCGACTCGGACCGCTATGAGGCCGACCGCTCCTACTGGACCGGCCGGTTCGCGGACCTGGTCGCCGGCCACGCCGCGGACCAGGCTGACGCGCACGGCGGCAGGGCACTCATCCGCCGGCGCCCCGGCACACCGGCGCCCGCCGCCCCCGAGGGGCCCGGCATCCGGCTGCACACCGGCGAGACGCTTCCCGTAACCGTCCTCGACAGCCTGCGCCGGCTCGCCTCCGCCAACCGAACGAGCTGGAGCGCCGTTCTGGTGAGCGCGGTCGCCGCCTACGTCGGCCGGGCCACCGGCACACAGGACGTCACCGTGGGCCTCGCCTCCAACGGCCGCCACGGCGGACTGCGCCACATCGTCGGCATGACCTCCAACATCCTGCCGCTGCGCCTGACCGTCACTGCCGATATGACCGTGGGGGCTCTCGTGCGTGCCGCCGCCGCCGAGATGCGCGGCGCCCTGCGGCACCGCCGGTTCTCCCGCGAACAGCTCGCGCGTGAACTGAACATGACCGATGACGCGGCCCGCCTCACCGGCGTCGTCGTCAACATCATGGGCTACGACTACGACGTCGACTTCGCCGGCAGTCCGGGCGCCTCCCGCGTGCTCTCCATCGGGCCGGTCGACGACGTATCCCTCTTCGTCTCCGAACGGGCCGAGGGCAAGGGGCCGTTGATCGGCTTCGACGCCAACCCGGAGCTCTACCGCCCCGAGGACGTGCGGCTGCACCAGCAGGCCATGGTGTCCTTCCTGTCCGCCCTGGCCGAGGCGGACGCCGACCTCCCGCTGCGCGATCTGCCGTTCATCGACGGGAGCACCGCCGCCGCCCTGCACGCACAGGGGCGCGGCACCGCACTGCCGGCCCCAGCCGTGGCATCCAGCCTGCCGGAGGCGTTCGGCGCGCAGGCCCGCAGGACACCGGACGCCCCGGCGGTGGTGGACGGCGCGACCACGCTCACCTATCAGGAGCTCCAACGGGCCGCACAGGACCTCGCGGGCGCCCTGGCCGGCTGGGGCGTCGGCGCCGAGGACGGCGTCGGGGTTCTCGCGGGACGCTCGGCGGCCGTACTGTCCGCCACGCTCGGCGCGGTCGGCGCGGGCGCCGCGTACGTGCCGATGGACGCCGCCTGGCCGGCCGAACGGCTGGACCGCGTCGTGGAATCGGCCCGTATCCGTGCCCTGGTGGTCGACGAGGCGACAGCCGGCCGGCCGTGGGTACGGGAATCGGCCGCCGGACTGCCGCTCATCGTCCTAGACGCCCGGGGCGACGTCGTACGCGGCGCTCCGCCGCGGCCGGGACCGCTGCCGCTCGTGACCCGCGGCGACCGGCTCGCCTACGTCATGTTCACCTCCGGTTCCACGGGGCTGCCCAAGGGCGTCGGCGTCACCCACGCCGACGTCCTCGCACTGGCCGCCGACAGCACCTGGAAGGGCGGCGTGTCCGACGCCGTCCTGATGCACTCGGCCTACGTGTTCGACGCCTCGACCTTCGAGATCTGGGCACCCCTCCTGAACGGCGGCCGGGTGGTCGTCGCGCCCGCCGGCGTCCTCGAGGCACGGGTCCTGCGTGAGCTCGTGGACCGCGACGGCGTCACCGCGCTCTTCCTGACGACGGCACTGTTCAACGTGATGGCCGAGGCGGACCCCGCCGCGTTCGCCGGACTGCGCATGGTCGCCACGGGAGGCGAGGCCGCCACTCCGGACCTGATGCAGCGGGTGGCCGCCGCGACACCCGGCACGCTCGTCCTGCACGTCTACGGCCCCACGGAGACCACGACCTTCGCCGCCCGCCATCCGGTCACCCCCGCCACCGAGGGCGTGGAGCCCATCGGCGGGGCCCTCGACGGGATGAGCCTGTACGTGCTCGACGAGGCCCTCACCATGGTGCCGGCCGGCGTCGTGGGCGAGCTGTACGTGAGCGGCCACGGAGTCGCCCGCGGCTACCAGGGCAATGCCTCGCTGACCGCCACCCGGTTCGTCGCCGACCCGTACGACGCGTCCGGCCGGCGGATGTACCGCACCGGAGACCTCGTGCGCTGGAACGCGCACGGCCGCGTCGAGTACGTCGGGCGCGCGGACGGCCAGATCAAACTCCGCGGATTCCGCATCGAACCCGCCGAGACCGAAAACGTCCTGCTGACCGATCCGGACGTCCGGGGTGCCTGTGTGGTGGTCCGTGAGGACGTCCCCGGGGACCGCCGGCTCGTCGCCTACGTCGTACCCGCCCCCGGTGCCCGGCTGGACGACGCCGCGCTGACCCGGCGTGCCGGACGCGCCCTGCCCGCGTACATGGTGCCCTCCGCGTTCGTCACCCTCGACGCGCTTCCCCTGAACGCGAACGGCAAGGTCGACCGACGCGCCCTGCCCGCCCCGCGCGCCGCGACGACCACGGGCCGCGCCCCGCGCACCGCCTACGAGGAGGTGCTCGTCGGCCTGTTCGCCGACGTCCTGGGCGTGAGCACCGTCGGCATCGACGACAACTTCTTCGCCCTGGGTGGCCACTCGCTGCTGGCCACCCGCCTCACCGGCCGGGTACGGGCCGCGCTGGGCGCGGAGATCGGCCTCGGCACGCTCTTCGCCCGTCCCACGGTCGCATCTCTGGCAGCGGTCCTGGACACCACGGGCGCGGCCCGCCCCGCTCTGGTCCCGCAGGAACGCCCAACCGCTGTCCCGCTGTCCTTCGCGCAGCAGCGCCTCTGGTTCCTCAACCGGGCGGAGGGCCCCGGCGACGCGTACAACGTCCCGCTCGTCCTCGAACTCGACGGCCCCCTCGACACGGCCGCCCTGCGGGGCGCCCTGGCCGACGTGGTCACCCGGCACGAGAGCCTGCGTACCGTATTCGCCGAGACCGACGGCGTCGCCCGTCAGGAAGTCCTCGACGCGGCCACCGCCGCATCGCTCGTCCCCCTCGTCGTCGAGCGGCCCCCGGCAGGCAGGAGTGCCGGTACCTGGGCCGAGGAAGCGGTCCGCCGACTGACCACCGCACCCTTCGACCTCACGGGCGCCGCCGCCGTCCGCGCCCATCTGCTGCGCCTCGGCGCCGACCGCCACATCCTGGTCCTCGTCCTGCACCATGTCGTCGCGGACGGCTGGTCCCTCGCTCCCCTCAGCCGCGACCTCGGCGCCGCCTACCGCGCCAGGAGCGAGGGCACGGGCACGCCCGGCTGGACCCCGCTGCGCGTGCAGTACGCCGACTACGCCCTCTGGCAGCGTCGGCTGCTCGGCGACGACGACGATCCGGAGAGTGTGGGCGCTCGTCAGCTCGCCTTCTGGACGCGGGCCCTGCACGGCGCCCCCGATCTGCTGGACCTGCCGCTGGACCGGCCACGCCCGGCCGCGCCCACCCACCGAGGCGGCTCGGTGCCGTTCGCACTGCCCGCCTCCGCGCACGCCGCCCTCGTCCGGCTCGCCCGCTCCACCGGCTCCACACCCTTCATGGTGCTCCAGGCAGCCCTCGCCGTGACGCTTCAGGCACACGGCGCGGGTCCCGACATCCCGCTCGGCACCGCGGTGGCGGGCCGCACTGACGAGGCCCTCGACGATCTCGTCGGGTTCTTCGTCAACACCGTCGTCCTGCGCACCGACCTGTCCGGCGACCCGTCGTTCCTGGAACTGCTCGGCAGGGTCAAGGAGTTCGACATCGCCGCCCTCAGCCACGGCGACATCCCCTTCGAACGGATCGTGGAGGCCCTCAACCCCGAGCGGTCAGCCGACCACCACCCCCTCTTCCAGACCATGCTGGTCCTTCAGAACCAGGAACGGACGGACCTCGATCTGCCCGGCGTCACCGTGCACGACCGGTCCCGGCACCGCGGGGGCAGCAAATTCGACCTGACGTTCTCCCTGACGGAGATCCCGGCCACCACCGCGCGCCCGGCGAACGATAGAGCACCCGAGGTCACCAGACCCACCGGAGCGACCGACCCGGCAGAACGGGCCGACACACCGCACGCAGCCGGCGGCATCGGCGGCTACCTGGAGTACGCCACCGACCTCTTCGACGCCGCCACCGCCCGCGCGCTGTGCGCCCGTTTCGCCCGCGTCCTGACGCTGGCCGTGACCGACCCCGGCCAGGCCATCAGCGAACTGGACCCGCTCGAACCGGCCGACAGGGACCGCCTCCTCGCCCAGGGGCGCGGTGCCCAGCGACCGCTGCCGGCCCTCACCGCCCCCGAAGCCGTACGGAACCAGGCCGCGCGCACCCCCCACGCGGTCGCCGTGCGCGACGCGCACACCAGCCTCACCTACGCGGAACTGGACGCCCGCGCCGACGCCCTCGCCCACGTCCTGCGCGAGCACGGCGCCGGTCGTGAGACCGGAGTGGCGATCGCCGCGCCACCGGCCGTGGACACCGTCGTCGCCATGCTCGCCGTTCTGCGCTCCGGCGCCGCCTACCTGCCGCTCGACCCGCAGTATCCGCCGGCCCGGATCCGCCACATGCTGGACGACGCCCGCCCCGTCCTGCTCCTCACCACCACGGCCGTCCGCCCGGATCTGCCCGACTGCGGCGTACCGTGGCTCGCCCTCGACGACCCGGCCGCCCGGCCCACGCACCCCACCGGGCCGCTCCCCGGCACACCGCACCCGGCGGACCCCGCCTACGTCATCCACACCTCAGGATCCACCGGCCGCCCCAAGGGCGTGGTCGTGTCGCACGCCGCCCTGGCCAACCACATGGACTGGATGGCACGACACCTGGCGATCACCTCGCAGGACCGGGTACTCGCCCGCACCTCCTCCAGCTTCGACGCCTCCGTGTGGGAGCTCTGGCTCCCGCTGATGAACGGCGCCGAAGTCTGCGTGCTGCCGGACGGCGCCAACACGGAACCCCGCGCCCTGGTCTCCTGGATGAGCCGGTTCGGTGTCACCGTCGCCCAGTTCGTACCCTCCCACCTGACCCTCGTGCTCACCGAGGCCGCGCATGCCGCGCCGCTGCCCCGGCTGCGCGCCGTACTGTGCGGCGGCGAACCGCTGCCGCGCGCCCTCGCCGTGGAGGCCGCCGAGCTGTGGCGTGCCGAGGTGCACAACCTCTACGGGCCCACCGAGGCGACCATCGACGCCACCGCACACCGCGTCGACCTCCCGGCAGCCGCCGGACAGGCGGAGCCCGGCACACCGTACGAGACCGTGCCGATCGGCCGCCCCGTCGACACCATGCGGGCCTACGTCCTCGACGGCCGGCTGCGGCCCGTACTGCCCGGCGTCACCGGCGAGCTGTACCTGTCGGGGCCCAACCTCGCCCGTGGCTACCTGGGCCGTCCCGGTCTGACCGCCACCCGGTTCCTCGCCGACCCGTTCGACGCCGCCGGCGCACGCATGTACCGGACCGGCGACCTCGTCCGGTGGAACCGCCACGGTCTGCTCGACTACGTGGCCCGCGCCGACGACCAGGTCAAACTGCGGGGATTCCGCATCGAGTTGGGAGAGGTCGAGGCCGCGCTGCTGGCGCGCCCCGGTGTCACGGCCGCCTGCGCCGTGATCCGCGAGGACGCGACGGGCGGACCGCGCCTCGTCGCCTACGCGGTCACCGGCGACCACGCCGTGCGTCCCGCCACCCTGCGCGACGCCCTCGCCGAGAGCCTGCCGCACTACATGGTGCCCGGTGCCGTCGTCATCCTCGACGACCTTCCGCTCCTGCCCAACGGCAAGGTGGACCGGCGCTCCCTGCCGGAGCCCGCGCAGGGCCCCGACGCCGTCACCGACGGGACGGGGCAGCGAACGCTCAGGGAGGATCTGCTCGCCGGCATCTTCGCCGACGTTCTGCAACGGCCCCTGGTGAGCCCGCACGACAGCTTCTTCGACCTCGGCGGACACTCGCTCCTCGCCATGCGTGTCGTCAGCCGGGTACGCGCCGTCCTCGGCGCCGAGATCACCGTACGCACCCTCTTCGAACACCCGACCGTCGCGGGCCTGGCCCGTGTACTGGACACATGGGACGGCCGGGACCGTCCGCCGGTGGTACCCGCGGCGCAGCGGCCCGATCCGCTGCCGCTGTCCTACGCGCAGCAGCGCCTGTGGTTCATCAACCGGCTCGAAGGCCCCGGCTCCGCGTACAACATCCCGCTCGTCCTCGAACTCGACGGTGCCCTGGACACGGACGCGCTGCGCACCGCCCTGCACGACGTGGTGGAGCGGCACGAGGCGCTGCGCACCGTCTTCCCCGAACGGGACGGCGTACCGCACCAGCTGGTCCTGCCCGCCGACGCCGCCACGCCCCGGCTGCCCGTCGTGAGCACAGCACCCGCGGACCTGGAGGCGGCCGTCCTGGCCGCCGTGCGCGAGCCGTTCGACGTCAGCGCGGACCCGCCCCTGCGCGCCCTGCTCCTGCGCTCCGCACCCGGCCACCACGTCCTGGTGCTCGTCCTGCACCACATCGCGGGCGACGGCTGGTCCCTCGCCCCGCTCACCCGTCACCTCGGCGAGGCCTACGCGGCCCGCCTCACCGGCCGCGAGCCCGAACCGGCGGCGGGCACGCCCCTCCAGTACGCCGACTACACCCTCTGGCAGCACGCCGCCCTGGGCGACGGGATCGAACCCCGGAGCATCCTGCGGCAGCAGCTCGACCACTGGCACACCGCACTCGCGGGCCTTCCCGGGCTGATCGACCTGCCGCTCGACCGGCCGCGCCCGGCCACCACAGACCCGAGAGGGGCTGTCCACACCTTCGACCTGCCGCCCGCCCTGTACGGCCGGCTCCTGCGCCTGGCAAGGGAATCGGGCAGCAGTCTGTTCATGGTGCTCCAGGCGGCGGTGGCCACCCTGCTGCACCGGCACGGCGCCGGTGACGACATCCCGCTCGGCTCGCCCGTCGCCGGCCGCACGGACGAGGAGCTGGAGGACCTGGTCGGCTTCTTCGCCAACACCCTGGTCCTGCGAACGGACCTGTCCGGCAACCCCACCTTCCGCGAACTGCTCCACCGCGTCCGGGAGTTCGACCTGGCTGCGTACACGCACCAGGACGTGCCGTTCGAACGTCTCGTCGAGAGCGTCAACCCCGCCAGGGCACGTAACCACCACCCGTTGTTCCAGACCATGCTGGTACTCCAGAACCAGGAGACCACCCGCCCCGAGCTGCCCGGCCTCACCGTCGGGAGCCGGCTCGTCCACAACGGCCTGAGCAAATTCGACCTCACCTTCGCCTTCGACGAGGAGCGCGGCGAGGGCGGACTGACCGCCGGGATCGAGTACGCCACCGCGCTCTTCGACCGGTCCACCGTCGAAGCACTCGCAGGCCGGCTGGTCCGGCTCCTGGAGCAGGTGGCCGACGACCCCGCCCGGCCACTGGCGGGCTACGACCTGATGACGCCGGACGAGTACAACCGTGTCACCCGCTGGGGCACCGGCGGCGCCCTGCCCGCACACGCAGCGGACGACGGAGCCACCCTGCCCGCGCTCTTCGGAGCGCAGGCGCACCGCACACCGGACGCCGTGGCCGTCATCGGGGACGACACAGCCCTCACCTACGCCGAACTCGACCGGATCTCCGCCGGACTCGCCCGCGTGCTGGCCGGTCTCGGCGCCGGCCCGGAGACCGGCATCGGCGTGCTGCTCTCCCGGTCACCGGCCGTCGTGGCCGTGTCCCTCGGCGCGGTCCGCGCTGCCGGTACGTATGTCCCGCTGGACGCGCGCTGGCCCGGGGAACGGCTCGACCAGGCCGCCGGGGTGGCCGCGGTGCGGATCCTTGTCGTCGACGAGGACGCCCTCGCCACGCCGTGGGTGGCCGATGCCGCCCGCCGGGTACCGGTCGTGGTCGTGGACCGGCTCGGCCGCGTCCTTCGCGGCGCGCCGGAGCACCCGCTCGACCCCGCCGCCGTGCCCGGTCCCGGCTCCCTCGCCTACGTGATGTTCACCTCCGGTTCGACCGGCCTGCCCAAGGGGGTCGGAGTCACACACGCCGACGTCGCGGCACTGACGGCCGACTCCACCTGGCAGGGCGGCGCGGTGGACGTGGTCCTGATGCACTCGGCGTACGTCTTCGACGCCTCCACGTTCGAGATCTGGGCCCCGCTCCTGAACGGCGGCAGAATCGTCGTCGCACCGGACGGCGTCCTGGAGGCCCGCGTCCTCGGCGACGCGATCCAGGAACACGGACTCACCGCGGTCTTCCTGACGACGGCCCTGTTCAACGTCATCGCCGACACCGATCCCGGCGCCTTCACCGGCCTCCGGCTCGTCTGCGCCGGGGGAGAACTGGCCTCACCGGACGCCATGCAGCGCGTCGCCGGCACCGCGCCCGGCGTACGCGTCCTCCATGTGTACGGACCCACCGAGACCACCACCTTCGCCACCCGCAACGACGTGGCGGCCGACCTCCCGTCCGGCCCGCCCCCCATCGGGCGGCCCCTGGACGGCATGCGCCTGTACGTACTCGACGGCTCACTCGGACCGGTCGCGCCGGGCGTCACGGGCGAGCTGTACCTCGCCGGACGCGGCGTGGCACGCGGATACACCGGCCTCCCCGGCCTCACCGCCACCCGGTTCGTGGCCGACCCGTTCGACCCGGCGGGCGGTCGCATGTACCGCACCGGCGACCTCGTCAGGTGGACCCGCGACGGCCGGATCGCCTATGTCGCCCGCGCCGACGGCCAGGTGAAGCTGCGCGGCTACCGCATCGAACTCGGCGAGATCGAGTCCGTACTGGCCTGCTGCGAGGGCGTCGCCGACTCCTTCGCCGTCGTCCGCGAGGACGCACCGGGCGACCGGCGGCTCGTCGCGTACGTGGTGCCCGCCCACGGCGCACGCCCCGAACCCGCCGACCTCGCCCGAGCGGTCGGCCGGTCGCTGCCCGGTTACATGGTGCCCGGCGCGTTCGTCCTGATGGACGCACTGCCGCTGACCCTCAACGGCAAGGTGGACCGGCGCTCCCTGCCCGAGCCCGCCCACCGGGCACCGGTCCGGGGGCGTGCGCCCCGCACCGCCCGCGAGGAGATCCTCTGCGGACTCTTCGCCGATGTGCTCGGCCTCGAAGGAGCGGGCGCCGACGACGACTTCTTCGCCCTGGGCGGCCACTCCCTGCTCGCCACCCGCCTCGCAGCCCGCATCCGTACCGCGCTCGCGGTCGAGGTCCAGGTCAAGACCGTCTTCGAGCACCCCACGCCCGCCGCGCTCGCGGCCACGCTGGACGGCGCCCAGGAGGCCAGGAAACCCCTGGAGCGTGCGCGGCACAGGCCCGATCCACTGCCACTGTCCTTCGCGCAGCAGCGGCTGTGGTTCCTCAACCGGTTCGAGGGGCCGAGCGCCACCTACAACGTGCCACTGGTACTCCGGCTGGACGGCCCGCTCGACGCGGACGCGCTGCAGAGCGCGCTCGCGGACGTCGTCGAACGCCACGAGAGCCTGCGCACCGTCTTCCCCGAAACGGACGGCGTGGCGCGCCAGCTCGTCCTCGACGCCGGCGCCGCCGACCTCGACCTGAGCCCCCGCGACACCGACACCGCCCGGCTCGACGAGGTCCTCACGGCGGAGGTGGCGCACACCTTCGACGTCGGCGCCGAACTGCCCGTACGGGCCCGGCTCCTGCGGCTCGCAGCCGAGTCCCACGTCCTGGTCCTGCTCATCCACCACATCGCCGGGGACGGCTGGTCCCTCGCCCCGCTCGCCCGCGACCTCGGCGACGCCTACCGGGCCCGCGCCGAAGGAGTGGAACCCCCCTGGACCGAACTCGGCGTCCAGTACGCCGACTACACCCTCTGGCAGCGCGCGCTGCTCGGCGACGACGACGATCCGGCCGGTCAGGCAGCCCGCCAGCTGGACTTCTGGCGCACCGCGCTGGCGGGCGTCCCCGACCTGCTCGACCTGCCGTGCGACCGGCCGCGTCCCGCTGTCACGGCCTACCGAGGTGACGCCTTCGCCTTCCCCGTCGACACCGAGACCCACCGGACGCTCGCGGAACTCGCCCGGTCCCGCGGAAGCAGCCTCTTCATGGTGCTCCAGGCCGCGCTGTCGGTCCTCCTCTCCCGGCACGGCGCCGGCGACGACATCCCGCTCGGCACCGCGGTCGCCGGACGCACCGACGAAGCCCTCGACGATCTGGTGGGCTTCTTCGTCAACACCCTCGTCCTGCGCACCGACCTGTCGGGGGACCCGACGTTCGCCGAAGTGATCGACCGGGTCCGGGAGTTCGATCTGGCCGCCTACGCCAACCAGGACGTCCCGTTCGAGCGGCTGGTCGACGCAGTCGCACCGGCCCGGGCCCAGAACCACCACCCGCTGTTCCAGACCATGCTCGTCCTCCAGAACCAGGCGGACACCGGCATCGACCTGCACGACATCACCGTCACGGAACAGCCCGTGCACACCGGCATCAGCAAGTTCGACCTGACCTTCACCTTCACCGAGACACACGACGGCACCGGCCGGCCCGCCGGCCTCGAAGGCGTCCTGGAGTTCTCGACCGAACTCTTCACCCCCGCCACCGCGCACGCACTGGCCGAACGTCTGACCCGTCTGCTCTCCTCGCTCGCGGCCGACCCCGGCCGGCGCGTCCACGCCGTCGACGTCCTGCCCGCTGCCGAACTGGCGAGCCTGGACCGGGCCGCCCACGGCCCCGCCCGGCCCGTGGCGGTGCGCACCGCGCCCGACGCGTTCCGCGGACAGGCCGCCGAAACCCCGCAGGCAATTGCCGTACGGGACGGCGCCCACCGACTCACCTTCAGTGAACTGGACGCACTCTCGGACGACTTGGCACACCATCTGCACGACCGGGGCATCGGCCGCGGCGACCTCGTGGCCGTCGCCCTCGAAGGCACCGCCGACCAGGTCGTCGCGATGCTGGCGGTGGTCAAGTCGGGGGCCGCCTATCTGCCGGTCGACCTGGAGTACCCAGAGGCACGCGTCACCTACATGCTCGACGACGCCCGCCCGGCGCTGCTCCTCACCCACGGCGCCCGCGCCAGCCGGTTCGCCGCGTCCGTACCCTGCCTGGCGCTGGACGACCGGGCGGCCTGGTCCACGGGACGCGGGGCGCCGGCCGGCACCGAGCCGGATCCGCTCGACACGGCGTACGTCATCTACACCTCGGGCTCCACCGGCCGTCCCAAGGGCGTGCTCGTCACCCACGCCTCCCTCACCAACCACATGGCCTGGATGGCCGGCCACCTAGGCCTCTCCGACGAGGACCGCGTCCTCGCGCGGACCTCGCCCAGCTTCGACGCCTCGGTCTGGGAGACCTGGCTCCCGCTGCTGCACGGCGGCTCCACCTGCCCGGTCCCGCCCGCCCTCAACCACGACCCCGCCGGCCTGCTCGCACGCATCCGCGACGCCGGGGTGACCCTCGCGCAGTTCGTGCCCTCGCACCTCTCGATCGTCCTCGCCGAGACCGGTCCCGACGAGCGACCCGCCACCCTGCGCGCCGTCCTGTGCGGAGGCGAACCGCTGACCGAGGCCCTGGCCGAACGCGCCGGCCGGACCTGGGGGGTGGAGGTGCACAACCTGTACGGCCCCACCGAGACCACCATCGACGCCACCGCCCACCACCACCGAGGCGGCGAGACCGCCGCCGGGGAAGGGGGAGTGCCGCTGGGCCGCCCCGTCGACAACACCCGCGCCTACGTCCTGGACGCCGGGCTCCGGCCGGTGCCACCGGGCGTCACCGGTGAGCTCCACATCGCGGGCGAAGGTCTCGCACGCGGCTACCTGGGGCGCCCCGGCCTGACCGCCGCACGGTTCGTCGCAGATCCGTACGGACCCGCCGGCAGCCGTATGTACCGCACGGGCGACCTCGTGAGACGGGACACCGACGGCCTGCTCACCTATGTCTCCCGCGCCGACGACCAGGTCAAGCTGCACGGTTTCCGCATCGAGCTCGGCGAGATCGAGGCCGCGCTCACCGCACTCGACGGCATCGACGCCGCCTGCGCCCTCGTCCGCGAGGACCGTCCGGGCGAACGGCGGCTGGTCGCGTACACGGTCGCCGGCCGGCGCGGCGGAGCCACGGCCCCCACGGACGGCGAACTGCGCACCCTGCTGACGGCCGGTCTCCCGCCGTACATGGTCCCCGCCGTCTTCGTCGCGCTCGACGCCCTGCCGCTCCTGCCGAACGGCAAGACCGACCGAAAGGCACTGCCCGCCCCGGAGCGCCCCGCCGCCTCCCGGCCGGGAGGGCTGCCGCGCACCGCGCGGGAACGCGTCCTGTGCGAGGTGTTCGCCTCCGTCCTGCGTACCCCGGCCGTCCGCACGGACGACGACTTCTTCGCTCTCGGCGGCGACAGCATCCTGTCGATCCAGCTCGTCAGCCGGGTACGCGAGGCGGGCCTCGGAGTCACGCCCCGCGACGTCTTCGTCCACCGCACACCCGAGGCGATCGCGGCCGTCGCGACCGCCATCGACGCGGACAGCGCAGCACTGGCCGACCGGGGCACCGGCGAGATGCCGCCGACGCCCATCGCCGCCTGGCTGCTCGATCGGCCGGGCACCACGGACGGCTACAACCAGTCGGGGATGCTGAGCACGCCCGCGGGCGCCGACGAGAACACGCTCGTCGCCACGCTCCAACTCCTCATCGACCACCACGACATGCTCCGCCTGCGGGTCACCCGCCCGCCCGGAGGAACACCCGTCTTCGAGGCCCTGCCGCCCGGCGCGGTGCCCGCCCGTCCCCGCTTCACCCGCATCGACATCGCGGGTCTCGACGCGGACGCCGCCCGCGCCGCGGCCGCCGAGGCCGGCGAACAGGCACGCGGTCGGCTGCGGCCCGCCCACGGGGACGTGGTCGAAGCCGTCTGGTGCGACGCCGGACCGCGGGTGCGCGGCCGTCTGCTGCTCGTCGTGCACCACCTGGCGGTCGACGCGGTCTCCTGGCGCATCCTCGCCGCCGACCTCGCCCGCGCCTGGCAGGCGGTCACCGAAGGCACGACCGCCATACTGCCCGCCGTCACCACCTCGTACAGGGGCTGGGCGCACCTTCTCGCGTCCCAGGCCCGCAGCGCCGAGCGGGAAGCCGAACTCCCCCTGTGGCAGGACGTGCTGAGCACCCCGGACCCGCAGCTCGGATACCGGCCGCTCGACCCCCATCTGGACACCGCGGACGGAACCCGCACCCTGGTCACCCACCTGCCCGCCACCTGGACGCGGTCCCTGCTCACGACCGCCCCCGGCGCGTTCCACGCCGGGGTGGACGACATCCTCCTCACGGGACTCGCGCTCGCCGTCCGCACCTGGCGGGCGGAGCGGGCCGCAGACCCCGGCGGATCCCGGCCGGCCGGCACCGGTGTCCTCCTCGACCTGGAGAGCCACGGCCGTGAACAACTCGCCGACCACATCGACCTGTCCCGCACGGTCGGCTGGTTCACCAGCCTCTATCCCGTCCGGCTGGACCCCGGCCCCGTGGACGCACGCGGCCCCGCCGGCTTCGACGCCGCACTGGTCGAACGCGCGGTCAAACGCGTCAAGGAACAGCTGCGGACGGTGCCCGACCACGGCGTCGGCCACGGAATGCTGCGCCACCTCAACCCGGCGACCCGCCCCCTGCTGGCCACCGCGACCGAACCCCAGATCGGGTTCAACTACCTCGGCCGGTACGCCGCTTCACCCGATCCGGCGGGCGGTGACGCGGGCGCCGACTGGGAGGTGCTGCTCGACGGCGGCGGGCCACGCAGCCAGGACCCGGACATGCCCGTGCACCACGTCCTCGACATCAACGCGCACACCGAGGATCTCCCGGACGGCCCACGGCTGGTGACGCGCTGGACCTGGCCGAGCGACCTGCTCAAGGAGGAGGACGTGGGAGCCCTGTCCGATGCGTTCATGCGTGCGCTGCGCGCCATCGCCGACCACGCCGAACGACCCGACGCGGGCGGCTACACGCCCTCCGACCTTCCCCTGGTCTCGCTCAACCAGGCCCAGATCGACCGACTGCAGAACAAGTGGGGTGGACACAAGTGACCGGTTTCCAGCTGGAGGACGTACTACCGCTGACGCCGCTTCAGGCAGGCATGCACTTCCACGCCCTCTACGACTCCCACGCCGTGGACGTCTACACCGCGCAGTTCGTCTTCGACCTCGAGGGCCCCGTCGATGTTCCAGCACTGCACGCCGCCATCGGCGCTCTCCTGCGCCGACACGCCAACCTGCGGGTCGGCTTCCTCCACGAGGACCTGGACGAGCCCGTACAGGCCGTCGCCGTCGAGGTCCCGGTGCCGCTGGAGGAACTGGACCTGACGGCAGCGGACGGCACGGGCACCACGCAGGAGCGCCTCACCGCGTTCCTCGCCGCCGACCGCACCCGCCGATTCGACCTGACCACCCCGCCCCTGATGCGGTTCACCCTGGTGCGCACCGCGCCGCTGCGGCACCGCCTGGTCATGACGAGCCATCACATCCTGTTCGACGGCTGGTCGATGCCCCATCTCGTACGTGAACTCCTCGAGCTGTACGCGACCCGGGGCGACGACAGCGCCCTGCCGCGCGTCACCCCCTACCGCACCTACCTCGGCTGGCTCGCCCAGCAGGACCGCACCGCCGCACTGGACGCCTGGGCCACCGCCCTGGCCGGGGTCGAGGCGCCGACCCTGCTCGCGGGGCCCGGCCGTGGGGGAGCGCCCGGCTCCGCCGAGCTGCCCACAACCCTGGTCCTCGACCTGGACGAGGCCACGACACTCCGGCTCCGGGAGACGGCCCGTGTCCACCGGCTCACCCTCAACACCCTCGTGCAGGGTGCCTGGGGCCTTCTGCTCGGGCATCTCACCGGACGCCCCGACGTCCTCTTCGGTGCCACCGTGTCGGGCCGCCCGCCGGAGATCCCCGGCATCGAGTCGATGGTCGGCCTCTTCATCAACACGGTGCCCGTACGGCTGCGCCGGGAGCCCGGCGAGAGCCTGGCCGCGCTCCTGACACGGCTGCAGGAGGAACAGGGCCGCCTCCTCGGCAGCCAGCACGTGGGTCTGAGCGAGATCCGCGGTGTCACAGGCCTGGACGAACTCTTCGACACCCTGGCCGTGTTCGAGAACTATCCGATGGACGACGAGGCCCTGCGCACCGCTCAGCGGGGGCTGCCCGGTCTCGCCGTCACGGGGTTCAGCGGTACGGACGCCGCCCACTACCCGCTCACCCTCACCATCGCTCCGGGCGACGCCCTGAGGATCACCTTCGGCTACCGGGCCGCCGTCCTGGACCGTGCCGACGTGGTCAGGATGGTCGCCCGCATGCGGCGCCTGCTGACGACGATGGCGCACGGGCTCGACCGCCGTGCCGACACCGTGCCCGTCCTCCTGGACGGCGAGCGCGACGCCCTCCTCTCCCAGGGCGCCGGTGCCGAACTGATCAGTGATACTGAGGGCATGTGCATCCCGCAGGCCGTCGCCGGGCACGCGGCCCGGCATCCGGACGCGGTGGCCGTCTCCGGGGCGGGCGAGCAGCTGACCTACCGGCGGCTCTGCGACCTCTCGGACGATCTGGCCGCCGCCCTGACCGGGCTCGGGGCCGGTGCCGAGGACGGCGTCGGCATCCTCGTGGCCCGCTCCACCGCCACGGTCACCGCCTCCCTCGCCGCTCTGCGCGCAGGCGCCGCCTACGTGCCTCTCGACCCCCGCTGGCCCACCGAACGGCTCGGCCGGGTCGCCGAGGTGGCCCCCCTGCGTGCCCTGATCGTCGACGAGACCACCCGCACACACCCCTGGGTCCGCGAACTCGGCCCGGACACCGCCGTACTGACCGTCGACGCCGCCGGCCGTGTCCTGCGAGGCGGCCCGGCAACCCCGGGCGCCCTCCCCGAAGTCACGGGCGGCGCCCGCCTCGCGTACGTGATGTTCACCTCCGGCTCCACCGGACTGCCCAAGGGTGTCGGCGTCACCCACGCCGACGTGCTGGCCCTCGGCGCGCACCGGGCGTGGGGCGATGCGGCCGAAGCCGTCCTGCTGCACTCCGCGTACGTCTTCGACGCCTCCACCTTCGAGCTCTGGGTCCCGCTCCTCAACGGCGGCCGCGTCGTCGTGGCGCCCGATGGCCCGCTCCAGCCCGCCGTGCTCAGGGACCTCGTCACCCGGCACGGTCTGACGGCGGCGTTCCTGACAACGGCTCTGTTCAACGTCCTGGCCGAGACGGACCCGGACGCCCTGGGCCTGCCGGCCCTGATCGCCACCGGCGGCGAGGCGGCGGCGCCCGGCGTCCTGCAGCGCATCGCAGCCGCCCACCCCGGAACGACCTTCCTGCACGTCTACGGACCCACCGAGACGACCACCTTCGCCACGGCCCACCACGTCCGGAGCGACGAAGCGCCCGCCGGTGCGGCCCCGGTCGGACGGCCGCTCGACGGCATGCGCACCTACGTCCTGGACGCGGCGATGCGACCCGTCCCGGCCGGTGCCGAGGGCGAGCTGTACGTAGCGGGCGCCGGTGTCGCGCGAGGCTACCTGGGGCGGCCGGGCCTCACCGCCACCCGGTTCGTCGCCGACCCCTTCACCGGCACCGGGGCGCGCATGTACCGCACCGGAGACCTCGTGCGCCAGGGAGCCGACGGCACCCTGCACTACGTGGCCCGCGCCGACCAGCAGATCAAACTGCGCGGCCACCGCATCGAACCCGCCGAGATCGAGACGGTGCTCCGCGCCGACCCGTCCGTCCGGGACGTCTGCGTCCTGGTCCGTGAGGACCTGCCCGGCGACCGCACCCTCACGGCCTACGTCGTGCCGGCGCCCGGACACGCCCCCGATGCCGGTCTGCTCGCCGCGCACGTCGGCCGCCATCTGCCCGCCTACATGGTGCCTGCCGTCATCCAGCCGGTCGACGCGCTGCCGCTGACCCCGAACGGCAAGCTCGACCGGGCGGCCCTGCCCAAGCCCGTCGGCCCGTCCGCCACGGCCGGCCGCCCACCGCGCAACGCCCTGGAGGAGATCCTCGCCGGACTCTTCGCCGACGTGCTCGGCGTGGCCCGCGTGGGCATCGACGACAGCTTCTTCGCCCTGGGCGGCCACTCCCTGCTCGCCACCCGTCTCGTGGGCCGTGTCCGCACCGCCCTGGACACCGAGACCGAGATCCGTACCCTCTTCGAGAACCCCACCGTCCGCGCACTCGCCACCGCCCTGCGGGACGCGGGCCGCCCCGCCCGCCCCGCTCTCGTGCCACAGCGACGCCCCACCACGATCCCGCTGTCGTACGCCCAGCAGCGCCTGTGGTTCCTCCACCGGCTCGAAGGCCCCTCCTCGACGTACAACATCCCCTTCGCCCTGCGCATCGACGGACCGCTCGACACGGATGCACTGCACCGGGCCCTGCACGACGTCGTCAGCCGGCACGCCGCCCTGCGCACCGTCTTTCCCGAGGGCGACAGCGGACCCCGTCAGCACATCACCGATCCGGCCGACGTCAGCCTCCCGTGCGCACCGGAGCCCGTCGACGAGGACAAACTCCACGACCGGATCAGAGCCGCCGCCGCCGAACCGATCGACATCGAGAACCGCCATCCGCTCCGGGCGACCCTGCTGCGCCTGACCCACGACGCCCACGTCCTAGTGCTCGTCATCCACCACATCGCCGCCGACGGCTCGTCCCTCGCCCCCCTGACCCACGACCTGGGCGTCGCCTACCGGGCCCGTGTCCGCGACGAGGAACCCGCGCTGACCCCACTGCCCGTCGACTACATCGACCACACCCTGTGGCAGCGCCGCCTGCTCGGTGAGGAACAGGACGCCGAGAGCGTCGTCTCACGCCAGCTCGCCCACTGGAAAGCCGCGTTGGCGGGCATTCCGGAAATGGTCGAACTGCCGTGGGACAGGTCGCGCCCGGCCGTGTCCCGGCACACCGGCGCCACCCACGGCTTCGATGTCGACCGCGACACCGCCCAGCGGATCGCGGAGCTGGCCCGGACCAGCGGATGCAGCGTCTTCATGGTGCTCCAGGCGGCGCTGTCGGTCCTGCTCTCCCGGCACGGTGCCGGCGACGACATCCCACTGGGCACGGCGATCGCCGGACGCACCGACGAGGCCGCGTCGGACCTCGTCGGCCTCTTCGTGAACACCCTCGTGCTGCGCACGGACCTGACGGGCGACCCGACGTTCCTCGAACTGCTGGACCGGGTGAAGGAGTTCGACCTCTCCGCGTACGCCCATCAGGACGTCCCCTTCGAACGCCTGGTGGAACTGCTCAACCCGGCGCGCTCGCAGAGCCACCACCCGCTCTTCCAGACCATGCTCGTACTCCACAACCACGCCCCCGCCACCGGCATCGACATGCCGGGCCTCTCCGTCGCCGGGGTGCCGGTCGACGCCGGTTCCAGCAAGTTCGACCTGTCGTTCACCTTCACCGAGGCGTACGACGACAGCGGTGCCCCCAGCGGTATGCGGGCCGCCGTCGACTACGCGACCGAACTCTTCGACGGGTCAACGGTCCGCGCTCTCGCCGACCGGCTCGTCCTGCTGCTCTCCGCCGTCACCGCGGACCCGGGCCGCCCGCTGCACACCTACGACGTGCTCACGGCCGCCGAACACACCCGTCTCACCGCCTGGGGCACCGGGCCCGTCGACGACCGGCCCGCCGAGTCCGTCACCGGCCTCTTCGACGCCTGGGTCCGGCGCACCCCCGACGCCCCTGCCGTCCGTGACGCCACGACCACCCTCACCTACGGTGAACTCGACAGCCGTGCCGACGCGCTGGCCCGACACCTCGCCGCCCAGGGCATCGGCCCCGAGGACCGGGTGGCCGTCGCCCTGCCCCGCACCCACCACCTCGTCGTGGCCCTGCTCGCCGTCCTCAGGACCGGTGCGGCCTATGTGCCGATCGACCCCGACTACCCCGCCCGGCGGCTGTCCTACATGCTCGACGACGCCGCCCCGCGCATGCTCCTCACCACCCCCGCCACCCACCGCCGACTTCCGCCCAGCACCGTGCCGCACCTGTACGTCACAGACCTTGGCGACCTCACCGGCAGCGACCGCAGAGCCACTCCCACCGCGACCGGGCCGGACCCCGTCCCGCACCCGGCACACCCGGCGTACGTCATCTACACCTCAGGGTCCACCGGCCGCCCCAAGGGCGTCGTCGTCACCCACCGCGGCGTCGGCGCCATGGCCCGGACCCAGATCGAGAGGCTGCGCGTCACCCCGGGCAGCCGGGTACTGCACATGGCATCCGTCAGCTTCGACGCCGCGTTCTGGGAACTGTGCATGGGCCTGCTCTCCGGAGCCTGCCTGGAGATCGACGAACGCGACGCCCTGCTGCCCGGCCCCACACTCGCCGCCCTCGTCCGTGAACGGGGCATCACCCACCTCACCCTGCCGCCCGCCGCACTCGCGGTGATGCCGCCCGGCTCGCTGCCGGCCGGCACCACGATGGTCCTCGCCGGTGAGGCGTGCCCGCCCGCCCTGGTGCACGCCTGGGCACGGGACCGGTACCTCGTCAACGCCTACGGCCCGACGGAGACCACCGTCTGCGCCACCATGAGCGGCCACCAGCACGCGGACGGACCGCTGGCCCCGGGCCGCACGGTATCCATCGGCGTGCCCGTCGACGGCACCCGCGTCCACGTCCTGGACGACCGGCTGGCACCCGTACCCCCGGGCGTGGTCGGCGAGCTGTACGTGTCCGGTGCCGGAGTCGCCCGCGGCTACCACGGCCGCGCCGCGCTCACCGCGTCCCGCTTCCTGGCGGACCCGTTCGACCGGTCGGGCGGGCGCATGTACCGCACCGGCGACCTGGTGCGGTGGACGGCCGACGGCGAACTCGTCTACGTCGCCCGGGCCGACGACCAGGTCAAACTCCGCGGCTTCCGCATCGAACCCGGCGAGATCGAGGTGGTGCTCGCCTCCATGCCCGGCGTGGCCGCCGCCTGCGCCACCGTCCGGGAGGACCGCCCCGGCGACCGGCGGCTCGTCGTGTACACCGTGCCCGCCGACGGCGGGCCGGGACCTGACGCGGCCGAGGTGCGCGCCCATCTGGCCGCGTCCCTGCCCGAGCACATGGTCCCGGCAGCCCACGTCAGCCTCGACGCGCTCCCACTCACGCCCAACGGCAAGACGGACCGGCGCGCCCTGCCCGCACCCCACCACGCCGCACCGACAGGAGGACGCGCCCCGCGCACCGCGCGCGAACACGCCCTGTGCGAGGTGTTCGCCGAGACGCTCGGCGTGCCCGAAGTAGGCGTCACGGACGACTTCTTCGCCCTGGGCGGCCACTCCCTGCTCGCGGTGACCCTGGCCCGGCGGATCGGGGAGCGGTGCGGTCGGCGCCCCTCCCTGCGGGCCCTGTTCGCGGCGCCGACCGTCGAGGGCGTCGACCGGCTGCTGGCACGAGCGGCGGGGGAGGGGGGACCGGAGAACACCCCCACACCGGACCTCGCGTCCGAGGTCAGGCTGCCCGAGGACATCTCGGCCGCGGGCCGGCGGACCTCGGCCTCCGCGCCCGCCCCGGAACGCAGGAACCTCCGCCCGTCCGCCCGCCCCCTCCTGACCGGCGCCTCCGGCTTCCTCGGCGCCTTCCTCCTGCGGGACCTCATCGAGACGACCGACGGCCCCGTCGACTGCCTCGTACGGGCCGGGAACGAGCACCGCGCGGCACACCGGCTGCGGGCCAACCTGGAACGCTACGGCCTGTGGCACCCCCGGTACGCGGATCTGATCCGCGCCGTACCCGGTGACCTCGCAGCACCCGGCCTCGGCCTGTCATCCGGCGAACGGGCGGCGCTGGCCCGCCGCCTCGGCCCGGTCGTGCACAACGGCGCACGCGTCAACTTCGCCGCCACGTACGGTGAACTCCGCGATCCCAACGTGGCCGGCACCGAGGAACTCCTCCGCCTGCTCGCCGACTCCGCCTCACCCGGTATGCACTACATCTCGACCACCGGGGTGTACGCCCCGGCCCAGGGCCCCGATCCGGTCACCATCACCGAGTCGACCCCGACCGGCCCGGCGGCCGAACTGCCCGACGGGTATGCACAGAGCAAATGGGTCGCCGAGGGACTGCTCGGACTGGCCCGCGACCGCGGACTGCCGGTGACCGTTCACCGGCCCGGCCGCATCAGCGGCGACACCGCCACCGGCGCCTGCCAGGACCGCGACCTGCTGTGGCAGCTGGTCAAGGGCTGCCTCCAGGCGGAGGCGGTGCCGGATCTTCCGTACGGGTCGACCGACTGGGTGCCCGTCGACTACGTCAGCGCGGCGGTGGTGGCGCTCGCCCTGTCCGGCCCCACCGGCACGTCCACGTATCACCTCACCAACCCGGACGCGCCGGGCCTGGACCGGGTCTTCGAAGCGGCCACCCGCCTCGGGCACGAGCTGCGAACCGTGCCCGCCGCGCACTGGCAGGCTCGCGTGGCCGCGCAGCCCGACAACGCCGCGCAGCTGTTCCTCGGCGACGAGGGGCGGACCGGACAGTCCGGGGGGGAGGCGAAGGACCTGCGCCGCTTCGACTCACGCCGGACAGCGTCCGCCGCGTCCGCCGTGGGCGTCCGCCTGCCGGCCCTGACCGACGAGATCCTGACCCGCTATCTGACGTACTTCCACGGAACGGGCTTCCTGCCTGCCCCGGGGGTGCAGGCAGCGCCGTAGCCACCGGGTCGCCCTGGACGTCACGGACGAGGCGGTCCGGGTCCGGATGTTCCAGGAGGCGACGACGGCCGACGCCCTCCAGATGCGCGAATGGCTCGAGCGGGGACAGCTGCTCGTCGGCCCCGCCCGCGTCCTGCGCTGCCGACTGGAGGGCCGCAGACCCGGCCGTTTCACCGTCTGAGCGGCTGCGGGAATCAGATTCGGCGGATTCGGTTCGGAGCCGGGAGGGAGGGTACGCGCCGTGAATCCCACGAAAGGACCCCACGGTGTCCGTACAGCGGAAGAACATCTTTGTACTAGGGCTCGACGAGGCGAATCTCCCGACCCTGGAAGCAGTCCCGGAATCCGGGACGTACCGATTCCATCCTCTGCTGAGCCTTGGTGATCTGCAGGGGGGAGAGGTCTCCGTGGCCGATCTGATGACACGGGCACGCGAGATCCTCGACGCGCACGACGGCAGCATCGACGCGATCGTCGGCTACTGGGACTTCCCCGTGAGCACGCTCGTGCCGATGCTCGGCAGCGAGTACGGCACACGCACCACGAGCCTCGAGTCCGTGGTCAAATGCGAGCACAAGTACTGGAGCCGCCTGGAGCAGCAGAAAGTCATCGACGAATACCCGAACTTCGGGCGGGTGGACCTGCACACATCGGACCCTCGACCGCCCGACGGTGTCAACTTCCCCATGTGGGTCAAGCCCGCTCTGGCTTATTCGTCCGAACTTGCTTACGGCGTATCGGACATGGCGGAATTCCGTACGGCCGTGGACAGGATACGGGAGGGGATGGGCCGGGTCGGCAGGCCATTCAATTCCGTACTCGAACTCCTGGAACTGCCGCCGGAGATGGAGGGGGTGGGAGGACAGGTCTGTCTGGCCGAGGAGGCGATGACCGGAATTCAGGTGGCCGTCGAGGGTTTCGTCCACGAAGGGGAGGTCACCGTGTACGGGGTTCTCGACTCGATCAGCTACCCGGGATCCCCCTGCTTCCTCCGCCACCAGTACCCGAGCACGCTTCCGCCCGAGGTGATCCGGAAGCTGCACGAGGTCAGCGAGCGGACCATGCGACAGATCGGCATGGACTCGGCCACGTTCAGCATCGAGTACTTCTACGACCCGAAGACCGGCGACGTGAGCCTGCTGGAGATCAACCCGCGGCACTCCCAGTCACACGCGGAACTGTTCGACTACGTGGACGGGGCGCCCAACCACCACCGGATGATCAGTCTCGCGCTCGGAAACGATCCCGCGCTGTCCGGCGGGAAGGGCCCGTACCGCATGGCCGCCAAGTGGTACTACCGGTGGTTCGGGGAGGGAACGGTGCACCAGGTGCCCACCCCCGGCGAACTCGCCGCCATCGAGCGGGCGATACCAGGGGTACGCGTGGACGTCGTCCCTGCCGAGGGACAGAAGCTCTCCTCGGTGTCCCAGCAGGACAGCTACAGCTACGAGATCGCCCACATCTTCACCGGCGCGGACGACGAGGAGGGCCTGCGGCGCAAGTTCGACCAGTGTGTCGCGGCCCTTGGCCTCACCTTCGACGAGACCGCCCCGGGCGGCCGCGATCCGAACACGTCGTGAACGGACACCCGGGAGCAGGAAGGAGCACGCCATCGGTATACGACACGTCGACCGTTTCCCCCACGAGGTGAAGACGGAGGACCACGTCACCATCACGATGTCGGACGGGGTCCGGCTGTCAGCGAGGATCTGGCGGCCCACCACCTCCGACACGGGGCCGGTCCCCGCGATCCTGGAGGCCATCCCCTACCGGAAGAACGACCTCACCTCCACCCGAGATGCGATCCACCACCCCTACATCGCCGGACACGGCTACGCCTGTGTCCGCGTCGACCTGCGCGGAACGGGCGAATCGGAAGGCGTCCTGCGCGACGAATACCTGGAGCGGGAACAAGTCGACGCCGAAGAGGTGCTCGCCTGGCTCGCCCGGCAGCCCTGGTGCAATGGAACCACGGGGATGATGGGCATCTCCTGGGGCGCGTTCGCCGCCCTCCAGGTCGCCGCCCGGCAGCCACCGAGTCTGGGCGCCGTCGTCATCGCCTCCTTCACCGACGACAGGTATGCGGACGACATGCACTACGTGGGTGGTGCCATGCTGTCCGACAACCTGGCCGAGGCCGGGACCATGTTCGCCTACGCCACCTGCCCACCCGATCCGGCAGTGGTGGGCGAACGCTGGCGCGACATGTGGCACGAACGGCTGGACTCCGCGCAACCCTGGGTCCTCGAATGGCTGCGCCACCAGCACCGCGACGACTACTGGCGCCATGCGTCGCTCAGTGAGGACTACGGATCCCTGCGCTGCCCCGTGCTCGCCTCCAGTGGCTGGGCGGACGGGTACTCCAACGCCGTCACCCGACTGCTGAGCCATGTCGATGTACCCCGAAAGGGCCTCATCGGCCCCTGGTCGCACAAGCTGCCGCACCTCGGTGAACCGGGGCCGGCCATCGGATATCTCCAGGAGGTGGTCCGCTGGTGGGACCACTGGCTGAAGGGGGCCGACAACGGCGTCATGGACGGGCCCATGATCCGTGCCTGGATGCAGGAGAGCGTGCCGCCGTCCACGTCCTACGAGGAGCGCCCCGGGCGCTGGGTGGGGGAGCCGGGCTGGCCCTCGCCACATGTCCAGGAGGTGCGGTACCCCCTGCGCGACCGCGCCATCGGTCGGGCCGGTGACGACGCTGCCGCATCACCGGGCGACTCGTCATCGCGGGCCGAACCGGAGGGGGGCGCACCGTGGGGGGCCGAACCCGAGGGCCGCGTCCACACTCTTCAGTCACCCCTGTCGGTCGGCCAGTTCGCGGGAAAATGGGCTTCGTACAACGCCCCGCCGGACCTGCCGTACGACCAGCGTGAGGAGGACGGCGGCTCGCTCGTCTTCGAAACGCGGCCGCTGACGGAACGCGTGGAGATCCTCGGCGCGCCCGCGGTGGAGCTCCTGGTGTCCTCGTCCGAGGAGACTGCGCAGCTCACCGTCAGGCTGTCCGACGTGGCAGCGGACGGCCGGGCGACCCGGGTCACCTACGGTGTGCTGAACCTCGCGCACCGAGCGGGCGACGAAGGGCCCGCACCACTGGAGCCGGGCAAGAGGTACCGCGTCCGGATCCCCCTGAACGGAGTCGCCCAGGCCTTCCCGGCCGGACACCGCATCCGGCTCTCGCTCTCCACCTCGTACTGGCCGCTGGTGTGGCCCGCGCCCGCACCCGCCCTCGTCAGCGTCCACGAGAGCGGCAGTTCCGTCACCCTGCCCGTCCGGCCCGCCGAATCCGCCCCGGAGGAGGCCGCGTCCTGTGCGCCCTTCGGTGAACCCGAGGGATGCGCACCGCCGGCCGTGACCCAGCTGACCGAGCCCGAACAGGCGTGGACCGTGTCAAGGAATCTGGTCGACTACCGTTCCTCGCTCGACATCGTCAAGGACCGCGGACTTCAGCGGTACGAGGAGAACGGGATCGAGGTGGGTCTCCGGGCCCGCGAGAAGTACACCTCGGTCGCCGACGACTTCGGATCGGTGAGCGGGGAGTCCGCCTGGACCCTGCGGTTCGGGCGCCCCGGGTGGGACGTCCGGGTGGAGACTCGCACCATCCTGACGTCGGACGAGGACGAGTTCCACGTCGATGCCACGCTGGACGGTTACGAGGACGGTCGCAGGGTCTTCTCCCGGACCTGGAACGAAAGCGTTCCGAGGGTGAACGTGTGAGCCGCCGATGCACCCCTTCGGCCGAGCGATCCCCCGAAGCGGCAATTCGTGCGAGCCGGCTCCGTGTACCTGTGCGGGGCGCGGTGCGTACGTCGACGACGGAGCCCGGGCCGGACGCCGGAGTGGATCAGGAGGGGCGGCATCGGCGCGGCGATGTGATGCTTCATTCAGGTTTGGCATCCTTTGATCCGGGCTAGTCGGACTGACGCGACTTCGTTTCGCCGTTCCGGTGTGACCGTGTGACCACCTTTGACTGAGGGAAACATGATGGAGGGCAGCCCGATGACCGACACCTCACGTGAGCCGACCACCACCGATTCCGGTGCCCCGGTGGAGAGTGACGAGCACTCGCTCACCGTTGGGCCGGGTGGCCCGGTCCTGCTGCAGGACGCCTATCTGATCGAGCAGATGGCGCAGTTCAACCGGGAGAGGATCCCGGAACGGCAGCCGCACGCCAAGGGCAGCGGCGCTTTCGGGCACTTCGAGGTGACGGGCGATGTCAGCGCCTTCACGAAGGCCGCGGTGTTCCAGCCCGGGACCAGGACCGAGATGGTGGCCCGGTTCTCCACCGTCGCCGGCGAGCGGGGCAGCCCGGACACCTGGCGCGACCCTCGTGGGTTCGCGCTGAAGTTCTACACCACCGAGGGCAACTACGACATGGTGGGCAACAACACCCCCGTGTTCTTCATGAAGGACCCGATGAAGTTCCAGCACTTCATCCGGTCCCAGAAGCGCCGCGCGGACAACAATCTGCGCGATCACGACATGCAGTGGGACTTCTGGACCCTGTCGCCCGAATCGGCCCACCAGGTCACGTGGCTGATGGGTGACCGCGGTATCCCGCGCAGCTGGCGCCACATGAACGGGTACACCTCGCACACCTACATGTGGATCAACGCGCAGGGGGAGCGCTTCTGGGTGAAGTACCACTTCAAGACCGACCAGGGCGTCGAGTTCTTCACCCAGGACGAGGGCGACCAGATGGCGTCGGCCGACACCGACTACCACACCCGGGACCTCTTCGAGCACATCCGCGACGGTGAATTCCCGAGCTGGACCCTGTACGTGCAGGTCATGCCGTACGAGGACGCCGCGGGCTACCGGTTCAACCCGTTCGACCTCACCAAGGTGTGGCCGCACGGCGACTATCCGCTGACCGAGGTCGGCCGCATGACGCTGGACCGCAACCCCACCGACAACCACGCCGAGATCGAGCAGGCGGCCTTCCAGCCGAACAACCTGGTACCCGGCATCGGCCCCAGCCCGGACCGGATGCTGCTGGCCCGGCTGTTCTCGTACGCTGACGCGCACCGCCACCGCATCGGCGGCAACTACCAGCAGCTGCCGGTCAACGCGCCCGTGTCCCCCGTGAACACGTATTCGAAGGACGGGGCGATGGCGTACCGCAAGACCGCGGACCCCGTCTACGCGCCGAACTCCAAGGGCGGCCCCGCGGCGGACACCGCACGGTACGGCAACCCGCCCAGCTGGTACGCCGACGGGGACATCACCCGGACCGCGTACGTCTCCCACGCCGAGGACGACGACTGGGGCCAGGCCGGCACCATGGTGCGCGAGGTCCTCGACGACGCGGCCCGCGAGCGCCTGGTGGACAACGTCGTCGGCCATCTCCTCAACGGCGTGACGGAGCCGGTGCTGCGACGGGCCTTCGAGTACTGGTCCAACATCGACAAGTCGATCGGCGAACGCATCGAGCGCGGAGTGCGCGCCAAGGCCGGCGAGAAGGACCCCAAGGCCGCCGAGCAGGGCAACCCCGCACGACGGAACATGCAGGCGAAGGCCTGACCGGCAGGCGCGGCACACCCGCCGCGCCCGCCGTCGCCGGTGTCCCCGGCCGGAGCGTGCGGCCGGCCGGGGACACCGGCGGGTGTTCGCGCCCGCCTCAGGACAGGGCGCAACTCACCGTCGGTACGCCGCCCGAGCCCGGGGTCCCCTGGAAACCGAAACTCGTGTGCGCACCGGCCGCGAGCCCGCCGTTGTAGGCGGTGTTCGTGACGCTGACCGCGGAGCCGGTCTGTGTGTACGTGGCGTTCCACATGTTCGTGACCTGCTGGCCGCCTGCCCAGTTCCAGGTCAACTGCCACGAAGTGGCCGGGGCGGAACCCGTGTTGGTCACCGTCACGTCCACTCCGAAGCCGTTCCCCCAGTCGCCGTTGACCGTGTAGTCGGCCGTGCACCCGTCGCTGCCGCCGCCGGATCTGCTCGTGGTGGTGGCTGTCACGGAAGCGGAGGGCGCCGAGGTGTTGCCCGCCGCGTCGCGTGCCCGGATCGTGTACGTGTACGAGGTGCCGGCTGCCAGACCGGTGTCGGTGTGGACGGTTCCGGAGGCGTTGCCGGCCTTGGTGGAGCCGCGGTAGACGTCGTAGCCGGTGACCCCGGTGTCGTCGGACGCGGCCGTCCAGGAGAGGGAGACCGAATCGCTCGTGGTGCCGGTGACGGTGAGCCCGGCCGGCGCGGCGGGGGCCTCGGTGTCGTCGCCGTCACCTGCGCCGTTCCCGCCGTCGCCGAAGCCCGGCGCCTTGATGTCGGTCAGGTAGCCGTCCTTCACCGTGTCGACCGTGGTCCAGTCGTCCTTGAGGATGCCGCCGGTGTCGCCGGAGTTGGGGTTCCAGGACCAGAAGGTCCAGGAGAAGCTGTCACCCCCGTACCGGCCGGTCGGCCGCAGGTAGTCGGCCAGGGCCTTCAGCCACTTCTGGTCGGTGGCGGACTGCAGCGTGGTGCCGAACTCGCCGACCCACACCGGCGCGATGTCCTGCTCGAAGATGTAGCCCCAGTACTTGTCCCAGACGCCGGGCATGTTGTCGGGGAATGAGGCGTCGTCGAACCAGGGCTGCTGGGCGACGCTCGTCGCGTAGTCGTGGGCCGAGTAGACCACCCGGTCCGGCACGCTGAGCTCCACCGGATACCGGCCCACGCCCATGAGGTTCCCGCCCCACCAGCCGGACACCCCGTCGAACGTCTGGATGCCCTCCACGAAGACCAGCAGATCGGGGTTGGCCGACAGCACGGCATCACCGCCGCGCTGTGCCGCCAGCCGCCAGTCCTTCGTCGTGTCGCCGCAGCCCCAGCAGGCGGGGTCGTGCGGCTCGTTGTGCAGATCGATGCCGATCATCGCGTCGTTGCCGGCGTAGCGGGCGGCCAGCGCCTTGAGATGGGCCAGCCAGGTGGATTCGGGGACGGACGCGGTGTACCAGAGCGCCGACTGGCCGGCGGAGTCGGGCCGGTGCCGGTCCAGGATGACCTTCATGCCGACGTGGCCCGCGTGCTCGACGATCCGGTCCATCACCTGGAGCGAGTCGAGACCCTGCAGATCGCTGTTCATGCCGTCGGAGTAGTTGATGCTCGTGGGTTCCGTGCCCGTGAAGATGTCGTCGCTGTAGGGCAGCCGGATGGTGTTGTAGCCCAGTGAGCGCATCTGGTCGATCATGCTCTTGTAGTCGCGGGACCAGAGGCCGTGGGGCACGTAGCTGGAGGTCTCGAAGCCGAACCAGTTGACTCCGGCGATGCGGACCGGCTGGTCGGCGGCGTCCAGGAGCCGGCGACCGCTGGTGTGCCAGTAGCCGGTACCGGGCGAGGCGTCGGCCGCTGTCGCCACCTGAGAACCGGCGAGGGGGAGGAGCAGCGCGGCCGCGATCAGGGCGGCGGTCCGGGCGGCTCTTCGGATGCGATGGAGAGGGTGAAGCACGGTGCTGGTTCCTCTCTCGTAGGCAGGGTCCCGACGTATGGGAGCGCTCCCATTTGTCCGCGTACCGCGCCGCCGGTGACCTGGGGGTGGTGGTGGTGCCGCAGGTGTGCGCCGTCCCCGCTCCCGGGGTGAAGTCCCGTTCTCCCGGGGGCGGTCGACGGCTTGCGACCCGGCGCCATAAAAGCGATAGAGCAATGGACATGTCAATGGGGCGAGCTGTGTTCATTACCTGAAGCGGCGCTGCCGCCCCCCGGCCTTCGGCCCGCCGGTGAACAGGACCGAGCAGGTTGAACCGCTGTTGTGGACACCGGGGGCCGCCCCGTGCGCCACCGGATTCCGCGTCGGTCCCCGAGGCCGTTCCGCGCCAGGGTTTTCGCGCCGGGTTGCTTCGTGTGTGGCTCCTCCGGCATCCGTGCGTACGTCCGGCACAACCATCCATGCCGTTCGTGGGTCACATCAAGTGGGAGCAATCCGCTCTCAGGGACACAAGGGGGATATATGCGAAGCATGCGCAATGTCGCGACCGTCGGAGCGTTGACCACGCTGGTGATGGGCGCCACGGCCGTGTTGGCCACGACCGCTTCCGCCGCGCCCAATGTCACACCGCAGGGTGTCTGCGGCAGCGCCTACAAGACCGTCAACTCGGTGGCCGTCGGCTCCCTGGGTACCGTCTACCTGACGTACAACTCCGCGAACGGCAAGAACTGCGTCGCGACCATCCGCGCCAACCCGGGTGCGGCCAAGAGCGTGGCCACGTACGTCTACGTCCCCGACACCGACGCGTGGGCCGGTGACTCCGGCAACTACACGTCGTACGCGGGGCCGGCCTACGTCTACGGCAAGGGCCACTGCGTCAGCTGGGGCGGCAACATCGACAACGTGTACGTGTCGGTGGAGAACTCCAACTGTGCGGCGCTCAAGGAACACCGGGTCACCGAAGTCCGCTGATCCGGCGCACCGTTCGGTCGCGGGATCCCGCGTCGCCGCTGCCCGGCGTCAGGTCGTCATGCCGTTGACGGCCGCCGGGTGTCATCGAGCCGCAGGCGGCGCGGGATCCCGTGGTGTCCGCCCGTCACCCTGTGGAGGGGGTGGCGGGCGGCGGTTGCGTCGAGCAGAGATTCCGCGTCCGTGTCCCACGCTTTGGGGCCCTCGGTGCACGGATGCTCCGTGGGGCCGCGCTCCTTCGCCCGGTGAGGCCCGGCTTCCATGGCTTCGGCCGCGGTGACGGGTTCGTCCACCGCGGCCCGCTCGACGGCTGATTGGCGCCGCTCGATGACGTACCGGGCCATGCCCACCGACCCGAAGGCCAGCAGGACGGCATGCCCACCGTCAGGGGATCGGCGGCGAGGCGCGGGCGCACTCACCGCCGACCGGGTCCGCCACGGCGGGGGCGGCACCCGGGACGACGGCAGCGCACTCCCGGCTGTGTTCGTCCATGCCCGGGAGAACGCCCGCCGGCCCCGGAGGTTGCACCCGAGCCCGAACCCGTATGCGCACGGAGGGGTGCGGGCGGGAAGCATGATCCAGATGAAGGCCCTAGCATGCGTGCCATGCCAGACGCACCGCTCGACCTGGAACCGTTCAGCCCGCGGACCGATCCGGCCGCGCTCGATGACCTCCGGGCACGGCTGCACGCGACGCGCTGGCCCGACGCGCCCGACGAGGCGGGATGGTCGCTCGGAACCGACATCGAGTACCTGCGCGAACTGGTCGCCTACTGGGTGGACGAGTTCGACTGGCCCGCGCAGGAGGCGGCCCTCGCCCGGCTGCCCCGCTTCCGCGTCCGGCTCGGGGGCCTGGGTATCCATTTCGTCCACGCCCGGGCCGTCGCGCCGGCCGGCCCCGTTCTGCCGCTGATCCTCAGCCACGGCTGGCCGGACTCGTTCTGGCGCTACTCGAAGGTCATCCCGCTCCTCACCGACCCCGGTGCGCACGGTGCCGATCCCGCCGACGCCTTCGACGTGGTGGTACCGGACATGCCGGGCTACGGGTACTCCGATCGCCCCACCGGGCCGCCGCTCGACTCCATCGCGGTCGCGGGCCTGTGGGCCGAACTCATGGACGTCCTCGGCCATCCACGGTTCGGCGCGGCGGGCGGGGACATCGGCAGTCATGTGAGCCGATACCTCGCGCTCGACCACCCCGGCCGGGTCGTGGCCGTTCACCGCATGGACGGGGGGCTGCCCGTCTTCAGCGGCGACCCCGCGGATCTCACACCCGATGAGCGGGCCTGGTTCGAGGAGACCGCGGCCTGGGGCGCTGGTGAGGGGGCCTACGGTGCCCTCCACCGTACGAAGCCGCAGACCGCTGCCGTCGGGCTCACCGACTCGCCGGCCGGTCTCGCCGCCTGGATCGTCGAGAAGCTCCGGGCGTGGAGCGACTGCGACGGCGACATCGAGCGGAGTTTCACCAAGGACGAGATCCTGACGAACGTCACGCTGTACTGGCTCACCCGGACGATCGGCTCCTCGATGCGCATGTACAACGCCAACTCCGCGATCCCTCCCGAGCAGCTCGAACGCCGGGTCGAGGTGCCGTCCGGGTTCTCGCTCTTCCCGGGCGACATCGTCCGCCCGCCACGGGCGTGGCTCGAACGTACGGCGAACCTCGTGACCATGAACGCACCGGAGCGCGGCGGCCACTTCGCACCGTTCGAGGAGCCCGAGCTCTACGCGGAGGAACTGCGTGCCTTCTTCCGGCCGCACCGGGCGACGGTGACGGGCTGACGGGCTGACGGGCTGAGGGGCTGAGGGGCTGAGGGGCTGACGGGCTGACGAGGCGCAACGACGTAGCGTCTGACCCGGCTGCGTCTGAACCCGGTCCAGGACCAGCCACCGAGCCGGGTGCCCACCCTCTCTGACCTGCGGCGACGGGGTGGCGCGGCCGAGATGTCGGTCATATGTCGGTGCCGTCGGTCCGCTGTCGGCGTGTTCTGGAACCTTCGGGAGAACAGCCGGGTGCTCATTCGGCGGACATCCCACACGAAGGGAACCATCATGGTCACTGACGTCACGATCATCGGCGGCGGACTTGGCGGGCTCACCTTGGCGCGCGTCCTCCATGTCCACGGGATCCGGGCAACGGTGTACGAGGCGGAGGACTCACCGACGGCTCGTACGCAGGGCGGGATGCTCGACATCCACGACTACAACGGCCAACTGGCTCTCCGGGCGGCGGGCCTGATGGACGAGTTCCGAAGCCTCGTCCTGGAGGGCCGCCAGGCCATGCGGATAGTCGACCGGGACGGGGGTGTGCTGTTCGAGGAGCCGGACGACGGCACGGGTGGACGCCCCGAGGTACAGCGGGGTGAGCTGCGGCAGATGCTCCTCGACTCACTTCCGGCGGACACCGTCCGGTGGGGCCGCAAGGCCGCCGGTGCCCGAGCCATCGGCGATGGCCGTCACGAGGTGGCCTTCACCGACGGCAGCGCCGTCGTCACGAGCCTGCTGGTCGGCGCGGACGGTGCTTGGTCACGCGTACGGCCACTGCTCTCCACCGCCACACCCGCGTACACGGGCCGGTCGTTCGTCGAGACCTGCCTCTTCGACGGCGACAGCCGGCATCCAGCCTCCGCCAAGGCGGTCGGCGGCGGGTCGATGATGGCGCTCGCACCGGGCAAGGGGATCCAGGCCCACCGGGAAAGGGGCGGCACCCTGCACGCCTATGTGGCGCTCACCGAGCCGCAGGACTGGTTCGACGCCATCGACTTCACCGACGCCGACACGGCCACCGCCCGGATCGCGCAGGAGTTCGACGGCTGGGCGCCGGAGCTCACCGCGCTGATCACCGACGCGGACACCGCGCCGGTCCTGCGCCCCCTCAACGCTCTGCCGACCGGGCACCGGTGGGACCGGGTGCCGGGCGTGACCCTGCTCGGCGACGCCGCGCACCTCGCCGTCCCGAACGGCGAAGGCGCCAACCTGGCCATGTGCGACGGAGCCGAACTCGCCCAGGCCCTCGCCGCGCACCCGGACGACGTCGAGAGCGCGCTGACCGAGTACGAGCAGGTCATGTTCCCCCGCGGCGCGGAAGCAGCCGCCGACGGAATCCGGCTCAACGAGTTGCTCTTCGCCGAGAACACACCGCACAGCCTGATCAGCGCGTTCACCGAAGACGACGGGACCCCGTGAACCATGTACATCGGGGACGGCGAAGTGTTCCGGGTGATTGGCCGGTGCAGACAGAGGCTGCGGCGCTGGCCGCGGGCGACCAGCGGGGCGAAAGATGTGCGTTCACGGAGCCGCCGACGAGCATGCAGATCTACCTTGCCGATCCGACGGGCGGCGACTCGTCCGGACGCCGTGTCGACGAGGTCGGCGAGGTTGCGGCGTCCACCAGCGGCAGACCGAGCTGTGCCAGTGCGACCTGATGCATCGGCATCGGGAAGCTCGGTGGGCGTACGTGGCTGGTATCGCCGATATAGAGGGCCGCACCGTGCCCGTCTAGTGCCGCATCAGGCAACGTTCGCCTCTTCGGGCGTCGACTGGCAGTCGGCCAGACGTCCGCATCCAGTCGTAGGAACGGAACTGCGTCGGCCAGTACTCACGTAGGGTGCCTGGGTGTTCAATCGGCTTGAGGTCAGCGTGTTGCCACCGGGACCCCGATGGGCTGCCCAGTTGTCTTTCCGGATCGATGGCGAGGAAGTGGTAGCTGCGGCGATCGGAGAGGGAGGCCGCGGCCCGTTTGTCGAGGAGGCGTTGCCGGCCCAGGGTCAGGGGCCACTCTGGGCGATCGGCGAGGGACGTCGTGTAGTACTGGGTGAGCCCGAGTGCACGGGCGGATGCTGTGGCTATTTGTCTGTGTTCGTGCAGCGTCACGGTGGGATCGTGGAGTGGTCCGACTGGCAGGTACCCGTTGACGAGGCGCACCCTCCGGTTTTTCACTTCGACGCCGATCAGTACGACGCCGAACTAACCCGCGCGCTGACCAAGTTTGCCTCGTAGTAGTCCGCCGCGTGGGTAGTTCCCTGCGCGGCGGGCCGGGCCAGAATGATCACGTGGCTGGACGTGTACAGGTCCGTGAGATCGATGACGACGAGGGCAGACGGCTGCTGCGGATCATCCGCAGGGGCACCGGGTCGGTGGTGACCTGGCGGCGGGCCCAAATGGTGCTGTTGTCCGCGCAGGGGATGCCGGTGGCGAGGATCGCCGAGGTGTCGTTCACCAGCGACGACCGCGTCCGGGACGTGATCCACAACTTCAACACGGACGGTTTCGACTCGCTGTATCCGAAGTACTCCGGCGGCCGGCCGAAGACGTTCACGCTGCCCGAGCGCCGCGAGATCAAGAAGATCGCCAAGTCCAAGCCGACCGAGCACGACCTGCCGTTCTCGACCTGGAGTCTGACCAAGCTGGCGGACTTCCTGGTCGCCGAGGGGTGGTCGACGACATCAGCCACGAGGGCCTGCGCATCCTGCTCCGCGAGGAAAGCGTCTCTTTTCAACGCCTGAAGACGTGGAAGACCTCCCGCGATCCCGACTACGCGGCCAAGAAGGCCCGCGTCGAGCACCTCTACGCGATCGCCGACGG
Source organism: Streptomyces sp. NPDC127177 (assembly GCF_042672475.1). Taxonomy (NCBI): domain Bacteria; kingdom Bacillati; phylum Actinomycetota; class Actinomycetes; order Kitasatosporales; family Streptomycetaceae; genus Streptomyces; species Streptomyces sp. NPDC127177. Next base: position 78,422 of record NZ_JBHXUW010000012.1, on the reverse strand, counting down.
CGAGGTCGTACCCGAGGACGGTGAACCCGAAGTCGTCTTCTGCATGGACGAGTTCGGGCCCCTCAATCTGATGCCGCATCCGGGTCGGCAGTGGGCCGAACGGGGCGGCAAGCACAAGGACCCCGACCGCGAACCCCGCCGACGACGCCGGGCCACCTACAACCGCTACGGCGGGGTGCGACACCTGTTCGCCGCCCTGGACCTGGCCAAGGACAAGCTCTATGGCCACATCAAGCCGGTCAAAAGACGGACCCAGTTCCTGGAGTTCTGCCGGTATCTCCGCAGCCTTTACCCGCCCCAGGTCCGGATCGCGATCATCAGTGACAACTTCTCACCCCACCTGACCACGAAGAAGTGTCAGCGCGTCGGCACCTGGGCCGCGGCGAACAACGTCGAGATGGCCTACACCCCGACCAACAGCTCCTGGCTCAACCGCATCGAAGCCCAGTTCACCGCCCTGCGCTACTTCACCCTCGACGGCACCGACCACGCCGACCACAAAGAGCAGGGCAGCATGATCCGCCGCTACATCATCTGGCGAAACCGCCACGCCAACGACCAACGCCTACGGACCGTCATCGACAGGGCAAACGTTGCCTGATGCGGCACTAGCCAGGCGACGGCGCTGAGGTCCAGCCCGGGGACGCGGAACGAGGTGTCCATGGTTCTCCGATGAGCTCGTGGCGCGCCTGGAGGCCGCGGAAGTGGCCCCCGTGACGCCGGCGGACACGACCGTGCTCGCGCACCTCGGCCACGACGTGTCCCGGAGCATCGCCGAGTTGGCCCGCCGTGCCGGCGCCACCCGTCAAACGATGCACCGCGCCGTCACGCAGCTCATCGATGAAGGTCTCCTGACCAGCACGGCGGGGCCCGAGTTTCCGCGCAGCACCCTCATCCGGCTGACCGACGCCCGATGCCGGCGCCGTGACGTCGCCCTGGGAATTCTTCGTGCCCTGGAAGAGGAGCTCGGCAGCCGGCTGGGACCCGCGACCGTGGCGGAACTTCGCGAGACGCTGACGCGAGCGTGGCCGCGCTGAAGGATCACCTACGCCCGCGCCGTCACCTGCGACGACGCCCACCGGAGGCCGCGCAGCAGACGTTCTCCACGGAGCGTGACTCGCGAGATCCGTACCATCGGTCGCTCCCGCGACCGCCCTGGGAAGGTGCACGGTCGGCAGTGTGGAGGGGGCCGGTGCGCGGTGTCCGCCGACACGTGCGCGGGGCGCCAGTCTCGTCGTGCGGCGGGTGCCCCGCGGACCCATCGGGGGAGGGCCTGTGGTTACGGGCGTCGCTGAGAGTTGATCATCTCGCAGACAGGGGTGATCCCTAGTGGCATGCCCCTGGTTTCATCGTCGATGACGGTGAAGTGGGGGTCGGTGGGGGTGCAGGCTGGCCAGGGGGTGCCGTCGGGGTTGCGGGGTGTGCCGGTGCGGGCGAATTCGGTCCAGGCGTGCTGGACGTTTTCGCTGACTTGGACGTCTGCCGCGTCGTAGTCGTCTCCGGCGATAACGGGTCCGAACAGGTAGGGGATTTCCGCGCTGTGCGGGGTGAGTAGTCCGGAGCGGCGGGCGCCGGGGGAGACGCGGGCGAAGCGGTAGTTGTAGGTGGTGCGGTCGCCGAGGGCGGCGTAGCGCTGGTAGGAGGCCAGCGCCGGTTCGTGCCACACGCCGGTGGTGTCCAGTTCGCACAGTGCCTCGTACGGCGTGAGCCCGCGGCTGTTGAAGTGGTCGAGGATGTCGCCTGCGCGGTCGCCGCCGATGGCCTTGGCCATGGTGGCCAGGGTTTCGGTCGTGTAGACGTCGGCGGGATCGAGGGAAGACTGGGTCTCGTGCCCGTACAGGCCGGTGGGCTTGTGAAACAGGCGGGCCTCGTCCTGGGTGCAGCCGAACATGATGGGCACGTCGTCCGCCCAGCCGGAGAAGTCCTCCGTCATGACCTGGCCGTCGGCGACCGGGTACCAGACCAGGTTCGCGGGGGTGTGCACCTGGCCGGGCGGCGGGATGACCCCCGCCTCGGCGAAGGAGGCTTCGCGGATCTGCTCGGCGGGCAGGCGGCGCAGTTGGGTGAAGTCGCTGCTGCCCAGGTGGCGGAACATGTTCTCGGTGGCCTTGGTGGTGCGCTCGTAGCTGGGCGAGGGTACGACGGCGTAGTCCTCGTAACCGGCGCTCTGGATGACGGCGCGGTGGAACAGGCCGCGCGCGGCAGGTGTGCACAGCAGCGCGCGGGAGGCGGCGCCGCCGGCGGACTGGCCGAAGACGGTGACGTTGTCCGGGTCGCCGCCGAAGGCGGTGATGTTGCTCTGTACCCATTTGAGGGCTGCCACCCAGTCCTGGATGCCGAAGTTGCAGCCCACTTCGGGGTGGGCGAGGAAGCCGAAGGCACCCAGGCGGTAGTTGAGAGACACCATGACCACACCGCGCTGGGCAAGCTGCTGCCCGGACCACAGGGGCATCGCGTTGGAGCCGTTGAGGAAGCCGCCGCCGTGGATCCAGACCATGACCGGCAGACGTGCGCCCGGGGCGGGGTCGGTGGTCCACACATTCAGGTTCAGGCAGTCCTCGCTCTCCGGGGAGCCGGGGGTGAAGTCGGTGTGGACGCTCTGGATGGCGCTGTTGCCGAAGGTGGTGGCGTCGCGAACGCCGTCCCATGCGGCCAGGGATGCCGGAGGCGCCCAGCGCAGGTCGCCGACGGGCGGGGCGGCGTAGGGGATGCCGAGGAAGCTGTGGACGCCGTCGTGTTCGGCGCCGGCGAGCCTTCCGTGCTCCAGGCGTACGTTGCTCATGAGATGTCCTTGATTGGCGTGAGGGCAACCGCGGCAACAGGATGCGTTGCCGCGGATGGGACGGTGGATGTTCCCACCGCGGTCGGTGTGTCGCACGGCCGGCGGAGCCGGGCGGGCTTCTGGTCGCAGGCCGTGCAGCGAACTGGTTTGCGGCGTCGGGGCGGAGGATTGTCAGGTGGCGGGAGCTGCGTCGATCATGGTGCCGATGAGCAGGCAGGGGCTGTCGGAGCGGTTGCTCCACCCGTGGTTGACACCACGAATGATGACGGTGTCGCCGGGGGGCATCAGGACTTCTTCGGTGTCGGTGATCAGGTAGATCTCGCCGCGGGCGACGGTGATGCAGTCCAGGGTGTCGGTGCGGTGCACGGTCGGGTGGCGCTGGGAGTCGGCGATGCTTGGCAGGTGTTTCTGGTTGACCTGGGCGCTGAGTTCGGCGAATTGTTTGCGGTGTTCGTCGGGGTCCATGTCGGGCCACAGCTCCAGGGCTCGCACCAGCATGCCGCCGGGCAGCGGCTCGCGGCGGGCGCCGACGCCGTCGGCCAGCGAGCGGTCGCCGTCGATGCTGTTGTCGACGGGAATCTCGTGGGTGGCCCAGAGGGTGGCCCGGCTGTAGAAGCCTTCCTTGGTCTGGATGTTGGTGGGCTCGGAATGCAGGACGGCCGAGCGTCCACTCTGGTCGGGGCCGAGGACGTAACGCTTGATACCGGGCACGGGAACCTCTCGTTCTTGAGCGACGGCGTGGGGAGCAGGGACGGTTTCAGAAGTGGTCGGGAAAGCCGCTGACCGGGGCGGCGGGACGGGTCAGGCCAGTGCCGGTGACGGCGGCGTCGAGGGCGCTCACGGTGTTCTCGCACACACGGCGGAAAGCCATGACGTCCAGGCCCAGGCAGAACACCCGGATGCCGTCCTCGATGGCCCGGGCGCAGCTCTCGGGGGTGGGGTCCAGGATCGGACCGCCCATCAGGGCCACGCCGTGCCGCTTGGCGGCGTCCTTGACCCTCTTGTATGCGTCCTTGACCTTGGTGCTGCTGTGCATCGCCGATCCCTCACCGAGCGCGAAGGCGAGTTCGCCGGCGGCGAAGCACAGGACGCGGACCTGCTCGATCGCGCAGATCTCCTCGATGTTCTGCAGCGCGTCCAGGGTCTCGATAAGCGGAATGACGTATGCGTTGGCGTCGCTGGTGGCCGCGTGCTCGGCGAACGACCGGAGCGAGTAATCGGCCGCGCGGTAGGCGGGGCAGATGCCGCGCTCGCCGTGAGGCGGATACAGGATCGTGTCCAGGACCTGCTGGATGTCGGCGGCGGTGCGCACCATGGGAATGATCAGCGCCTCGGCCCCGGCTTCCAGGGCACGCCGGGCGGCCGTGGTGTCGCTGGGCTCGGGGATGCGGACCAGGGAGATCAGACCGACGCCGTCCGCGGTGCGGATGGTGTCCTCCAGGGCGCGGGGATTGGCCGCGCTGTGCTCACTGTCGAGCCAGACGTAATCGAGGCCGGTGCGGCCCATCACTTCGATCAGAGTGTGGTGGCCGGTGAAGCACTGCATGCCCACCGGGGCTGCCTTCCGGCCGAGCAGGTCCAGAAGGCTTTTTGTGCCGGTCATATGACAGTTCCTCTTCTCGGCTGATGCGCCGGGGTGCGGGCTGGGTCCCGCCGGTGCAGGTGCGGGAGATGTCAGGCTCCGGGGTCGCCCGCGAGGCTGGCGGCGGTGATGCCGGTCAGCGCGCACTCCTCGTCCTGGTCGGGGAGGTGACCACTGACGCCGACCGCGCCGACGAGCGTGCCGTCCGCGTCGCGGACGAGCACTCCGCCGGGGACGGGGACCAGTGCGCCGTCGGCCAGCACTGTCAGGGACTGGATGAAGTGGGGATGGGAGGCGGCGCGGGCGGCGAGGGCACGACTGCCCACCCCCATGTGCAGAGCGCCCAGCGCCTTGCCGCGTGCGATGCGCTCGCGCAGCAGGGACGAGCCGTCCTCACGGGCGAAAGCGATCAGACTTCCGGCGGCATCCAGGACCGCCACCGTCATCGGCGGGAAGTCCCGCTTCCGGGCGTGAGCCAGAGCGTGTTCGACCACGGTCTGCGCCTGCTCGCACGTGATCACAGCGACCCTCCCACCGTGGGGGTCGGCGTCGTCAGCCCACCGACCGGCTCGGTGCGCAGGCGCAGGAGGGTGCCGTCCGGGTCGTGGAAGCCGAGCGCGTCCCGCGCTTCGGTCACGCGGCCGTGGGTGATGCCCGCAGTGTCCAGGTGGGCTGCCCACTGATCCAGTACCGAACGGTCGCGAACGGCGAGAGTCAAGGCGGCGTAGCCGCCGGCAGTGGCCGTGGCGTCAGGCGCCAGCCGCAACTGCACCGGCACCCCCGGTCCCGGCACCGTCAACACCGCCGAGACGTGCCCACCGGCCGAATCATGGTGGTCCAGCGCAGGCATCCGCTCTCCCGTGAGGACGGTGGCGTACCAGGCCGCGCCGGCCTTCAGATCGCTGACGGGGAGCGTCACGTGGTGCAGGCCGGACAGAGCGGGAGGAGACATGGGCACTCCAAAAAGAAACGAACGTTTCCGTTACGCTTCGACATTAGACCCGCCTCTCGCTCAAACGCAAGGAGTCGTTTCTGTTTATAATCCGGTCATGCCCCGGCTCAGTGATGCAACCCGCGCCCAGCGGCGCCACCACATCCTCGCCAGCGCCTGGCGCTGCTTCTCCGAGAACGGCTTCCACGCCACCTCGATGGATGAGGTGATCGCCGCGGCAGGCGTGTCCTCCAGCGCGGTGTACCGGTACTTCCGCAGCAAGGACGAGCTCATCGACGCCACCGTTGAGGAAGGCATCATCCGGGTCCGCGACATCTTCGAGCGCCTGCTGGCCGACACCCCCACACCGACGCCCGCGCAGACGCTGGAAACCCTCGTCGGTGAATTGCACAGCCGCACCAGCAACCCTGAGTACGACCTGTCAAAGCTCGCCGTGCATACCTGGGCCGAGGCCCTGCGCAATCCGAGCCTGCGCGAGCGCACTCGCGACCGGTACACCGAGACGTGTACGCGCATCACCGAGCTCGCCACCCGATGGCAGGCCGAGGGGCACTTGTCCCCCGACAGCGATCCGGAAGCGGCCGCGGCCACGGTGTTCACGCTGATGCACGGGTTGATCGTCTGCCATCACCTGGCCGCCGATGTCCCCGCAGACCAACTCGGCCACGGCCTCACCGCCTTCGGCGCCGCCTTGGGCCCGCTGCGGGCCGCCCAGTAGGAACCGTCATGCAGTACGCAGTCGTCGTCTGCCAGATCCTCGCTCTCTGCGGCCATGGCAGGTGGCCTGAAGATGCGGCCGGTGGTAGCGGCCGCCACCTGGACGGGGCCCAAGCGCGTCCACCTGACCGAAGTTGAGGTTGTGCAGCTCGTCCACCACGACTGGGTCGACGTGGACGTGCGAGGCGGTGGCGCAGACGGCGTCGACGATGTCGGTGTGGGTGGCCCTGGCCGGGAAGGACAGCCCGAAGAAGCGGGCGAGCTCTTGCGCGAGCATCTTCGGTGTGGCCGCCGATGGGACGGTGACATAGACGACCGGCAGCCGGGCCCGGTTGTGCGGGTGGCGCTTGCGGGTGGCCAGCTCGTGCGCGCGCCCGAGTTGGGTGAGCGCGGTCGTCGTGCCCGTGCCGGAGGCGCGGGAGAGGATCACGCCGCGTCGGGCGGAGACCTGGTGGCGGTTGAGCTGGATCAGCAGCCGGGCGGTGGAGATCACCTTCCGGATCGTCGGGGTGTTCACCAGTGGCAGTCCGCGTGATACTCCCGCCGCCGGTCGTCCGCCCGGTCCGTTCCCGGCCGGTCAGCGCGGCCCGCTCGGCGGCGGGCAGCAGCTTCGGCGGGATGGTCGCGTGGTTCGACGTAGCGGCGCCAGCCCTCCTTGGTCGTCAGCGGGGAGTCCGGCGGCGCCTGTTCGTCGGTGTCCGGCTGCGGCGGTGTGGCCGCGGGCGTGCTCATAGCCACCTTTCGGCTTCGGCGTGGGCGTCGAAGACCTCGAAGGGCACCACCTTCGCGGACGGCGTGGAGTCGGGCTCGGGGTCGGGCGTGTTCTCGGTCTCGGGTGCCGCTGCGGGCGCCGGGAGTGCGGCGGCGGTACGGGTGCGGCCGAGGACCCGCGCGGTGCGGATGTCCCATCTGTGCTCGGCCCGGGTCAGCAGGGCGTCCAGGACGCTCGCGACGTCGGCTTCGTTCGAGTCGTCCAGGCCGGCCGCGGCGGCCATGCGCCGGGCGTGGTCCCAGGTGAAGTCCGCGAAGAGGGCGTTCACCAGGGGCAGGTTGGCCAAGGGTGCGGTGATCCAGCCGCCGGGTGGTGCGGACGAAGACGCGGGAGAGGTCGTAGGGGTCGTGGTGCACCTCCCACAGGCCCTTCTTGGCCGCGTGGCCGGAGATCCCCACCACCGCCGGATAGAAGTCCAGCGGCATCACCTGGTCGCGATCCAGTCAAGACTCGTCTCCCCGACGTGCCTGCCGGTGGTCGCCGACCACCACAGTCCCGGCAGGTTGCGCTGTCGGCGGTACGACGCAAAGGCGCGTCCGGGAAGGGCGTGCTCGAAGGGAACCGCCCAGACCGCCGGCAGCGGGCGCCGCAACTCCGTCCCGTCCGGGGCGATGTACGCGACCTCGACCCCGGTCACGGGCAGCCCGGCAGAACCGCCTGACATGACCTCTAACGCACGTACCATGACCAGCTACCCTGGCTGTGTCAGTTCTCAGGGGAGTCGTTTGTCGGTGACTTCGGGAGTCGTTTTGGTTCCACGGGCATGATCAATGTCGGTGAGTTTTGATGTCATCCGCGCTATGGCGTCGACAGACGATGACCTTACGACAGATCGTCCAGTAGGCAGCCGAGGGTAATCTCCTGTTGTGATCGATACTTCGTCTCCGCGCGCCGTGGTTGTGCTGCCGGGTGGGTTGGGCGGCCCGTTCGCCCCGCTTCCGTTGTTTGCGACCTCGGCCGCAGAGGCCCGCGGCGCGCAGGTGCATCGCGCGTGGTGGGAGGCACCGGCTGGTCTTCAACCATCGGAGCGTGCTGGATGGGTCGTGCCGCGGGCGACCCCAGTGCTTGACGAGGCGGCAGCCGCTGTTCCCGGAGGATCAGTGTTCGTCGTCGGCAAGTTGTTGGGGAGTGCTGCCGCCTCGCTCGTCGGCAAACGTGGCTTCCCGGCTGTGTGGCTGACCCCGCTTCTCACCGATCCGCAGGTAGTGGCGGGACTCCGCGCCGCCCGAGCTCCGTTCATGCTCGTCGGAGGAACCTCGGACGCGTGGTGGGACGGAAAGGTCGCGCGCGAGCTCACGCCTTTCGTGCTCGAAGTCGACGGCGCGGGTCACGGGATGGAAGTACCGGGCCCCCTCGCTGCTTCCGCAGCCGTGCTCGGCCGGGTCGCCACGGGGATCGAGCAGTTCCTCGACGAAACCGTATGGCCCCGGTCACGCTGAAGCCCTCCGACGGTCCGCCACGAGGGGCACGCGTTTTCTGACCTCGATGACTTCGGAGGAGCGGTGGTCCGGGGCAGGCCGGTCAGATAGCTGCGCGTTCAGCCTGGGCCTTGGTGTGGGCCAGGCGGTAGGACTCGGTGCCGGTCTGGATGATGGCGCCGTTGAAGGTCAGCCGGTCAACTATGGCCGCGCAGAGCCGAGGGTCGGTGAACGTCTTTGTTCAGCCGCTGAAACTTTCGTTCGACGCGATCGCGACGCTGTTTTTCTCCTCGCGTTCGGTCAATACCTGGAAGAGCAGTTCAGCGCCGCGGCGGTTGAGCTCCATGTAGCCGAGTTCGTCAATGCATAAGAGATCAACGCGGCCGTAGCGGGCGATGGTCTTGGCCAACTGCTTCTCGTCGGCGGCCTCGACCAGCTCGTTCACGAGCTTCGTGGCGAGTGTGTAGCGGACGCGGTAGCCCTGCATGGCAGCCTCGGTGCTCAGCGCGATCAGTAGGTGAGACTTCCCTGTGCCCGAGTCGCCGATCAGGCAGAGCGGCTCGCCCTTCTTGACCCAGTCGCAAGTAGCCAGACTATTGACGGTGGCCGGGTCGATGCTGGAGTTGGCGTCGAAGTCGAAGGCCCGCAAGCTCTTGTCCCGGGGGAAGGAAGCGGCCTTGATGCGGCGCTCGGAACGCCGGCGGGCCCGGTCGTCGCACTCGGCCATCAGCAGCTCGGCCAGGAACGCCCGATAGGACATCTGGTCGCGGGCGGCGCCCCCGGCCAGGTCGTGGAACTGCTGCCGGATGGAGGGCAGCCGCAGCAGACGGCAGGCCTGGTCGATCGAGGCGATGGCGGCTTCTTCGGTCAGGCCGCGCTTGCGCAGTGTCATGATCCCTCTCTCTCGTTCCCGGCCATGCGGCCGCTGCGGTGCAGGAGTTGGTCGTAGTGGGCCACCGACGGCAGCGGCCGGTCGTCGGGCGGGAGGTGGGACAGCTTCCAGTCGGACAGGTGCGTCACCGTCGCAGCCGGCCCGTAGGCCGGGTCCACGGGCCAGACCGGCAGGGGCGGCTCGGCGGTCTCGCCCTCGGCAGCTTTGCGGGCTTCCAACGCGACCGCGTCCGCGGTCAGCGCGCCCGCCCGGTAGGCGGCGGCAAGCCCCGCGACAACGTGTTCGTGTTCCATGTGGCGGGCCAGCAGCAGCACCTCTATCAGCGTGCGGGTGCCTGCCGCCTCGCCGTGCGCGGCCCGCACTGCCGTCCACCACTTGTCGTGGACGGGGGTGAACCGGCCGCCGGAGCGGGCCTGCTCCAGCGGGGTCGAGCCGGGAAACGCACCGGGCTTGCGCAGCAGGGCCTCCAGGTAGTGGTCCAGCACCAGGCGGGATCCGCCGCGGCCGGCGAGCCGCGTGACGTGGCACGACGGTCCGGCGTCAGCGCCCGCATGCTCAGGCACTACGACTCGCTCGGCCTGGTGCGCCCAACCGGGCGCAACGAGTCCGGTTACCGGGAGTATTCCAGCGAGGACATCCAGCGGATCTTCCACATCGAGAGCCTGCGGTCGCTGGGGCTGTCGCTGCGCGAGGTCGGGCGCGCGCTGGATGATCCCGGCTTCAAGCCCTCGGAGCTCGTCGACGGCCTCATCGGCCGGACGCGAGAGCGCATTGCGGCAGAGGCGGCCCTGCTCACACGGCTGAGCCGGATCGGCGCCGCGGAACCCGCCGGCTGGGAGGACGTCCTCCAGACCGTTTCGCTCCTCCAGGCGCTCGGGTCCAGGAGCCCCGGAACCCGCCGGCGTGCGGCCCTGTCCTCGGTAGACGAGGTCCCGGTGCCGATGGAAGCGCTCGTCGAGGCGGCGCTGAGCGAGACGGACCCGAATGTCGCCGGAGCCCTGCGCTGGGCTCTGGCCCAATCGAGGGACGGCGGACTCGTGCTGCTGGGGGACGGCCTCGGCTCGCCGGTGGCCGAAGTGCGCAGTTGTGCCGTCCAGGCCATCGCCGAGATCCCGGACGGCGTGGCGACCGCGCTGCTCCGGGATGCCCTCACGAACCCGGACATCGTGGTCCGCGGGTACGCGGCCCTGGGACTAGGGGCACGTGGAGTGGCCGACGCCGTCGCGACGCTCGTCGACATGGTCGCCGGGGGAACGAACGGCGTCGACGCGGCTGATGCGCTGAGCGCGCTGGCGGACCGCTCCGCACCGGCGGACTGGATCGCGGCCGGGCTCGTCGATCGTCTCGCCCACGTCACCGTTGACCCGCCCGCGCGCCTCCGGGTGGCACAGGCGCTCGCGGACATCCCGGGAGCCGCGGCGTCACGCGCCCTCGCGGATCTCTCGTACGACGAAGACCGCGCCGTCGCGCTCACCGCGGCATACGTTCTGGAAATGCGCGACGCAGGGTGACGGCACTTGCCGGGCTTCGCGTGCACGGGCCCGGAGCTGCCACCCGCCTCACGCAGCCGGGGCGTCCACCACCCACCGCAAGGCTCGACTCTCGAGCTGAACCGCACGTCGAGGGTTCACGTCGAGGGTTCGGTCCCCGGAGGGGGCGCCCTCGGGGGACATGGTCCCATTCGGAGTCAGCCCAGCCGAGTGAGATCAGGCCGCAGCCGTTGCCAGACGGGATGACGCAGACGGCCCGCGCCGGTCCACTCCGATGCGGTGACCTCCGCGACCAGCCGGGGCTCGGCCCAGTGTGCTCCGGCCACGCCGACCCGGTCGGCGAAGGGTGAGGTCGAGCGTGAGAGGACCGCCAGATAGGCGGCGAGCTCGCCGAGTTCGCGTTCGGACATGCCCGATCCCACGGATCCCGCGTACCGCAGCCCTGCCGGCCCGTCCACACCGACGAGAACCGCCCCCGGAACACCCGCGGCGGCACCCCGTCTCTGAGTCCAGCCACCGATGACCACATCCAGGGTGTCCACCCGCTTGGTCTTGCGCCAGTTGGCCGACCGCGTCCCCGGTGTGTAGACGGACGAGAGCCTCTTGGCGACCACACCCTCCAACCCCTCACGCACCACCGCGTCCCAGACCTGGGCGCTGTTTCCGTGGACGTACGCCGGCGCGGACCAGTGGGCACCGGCCAGCCCCAGCGCGGAGAGGGCCTCGCGGCGCTCGGCATAGGAGGAGCGGAGCAGGGTGCGTCCGTCGAGAAACATGACATCGAAGATCATCAAATGGGCGGGGAAGTCCCGTGCCAGGCGGGACGAGCGGCGTGCGTCGGCCACGCCCATCCGGTTCTGAAGCAGGCCGAAGTCGGACCGCCCGGATGCGTCCAGCACCACGACCTCACCGTCCAGGACCGTACCGTGCCCGCGGAGAACGCCACCCAGTGCCTGTAGCTCCGGGTAGGTGACGGTGACGTCGTTGCCGGCTCGCGAGGTCAGCCGGACGGTCCCGTCGCCCGTCGTGCTCAGAACGCAGCGCGCTCCGTCCCACTTGGCCTCGAACGCCCAGTCGGCGTCGGGAACGGGCAGCGGACCCGGCACGGCCAGCATCGGTGCGATCGATGGAGGCGACCAGGGAGCGGCGGCAGGATTCGGGGCCATGACATCGATGATCGGACGGCCGGCGGAAGTGCGCAGGCCAGGGCGTGCGGGGGAGTCCCGTACGGGCGCGCGGTGATCCCGGGCAGGACGAGGCCGCCACAACGGGCCGATCGGCCTCCCCGGAATTCGTCGTGCGTCAGATCCGCGCGGCGCCCCCGTCGCGGGCGACCTTACGGGCCCACAGGACCAGAGGAATCTGCAGCGGGAGCCTGCCGAAGGCCGCGGCCCTCGGCAGGGCGGGGCGATGCCGCCAGTCGACGGCCATCTGGACATTGGCGGGAAACACACCGACGAAGAAGCCGGCCGTCACCCGCGCCGCGGTGCGCCGCGTGCGCGGGTGGACGAGTCCGGCGGCGAGTGCGCACTCGACCACGCCGCTCGCGTACGTCCAGGCGCGCGGGGTGCCGGGCAGGACCCTCGGCACCGTCCCGTCGAAGACCTTGGGAACGGTGAAGTGCAGAGCTCCGGCTCCGGCCATCAGCCCGGCGAGGAGGAAGGGGGAGTACGTGGCCCGGGACATGGGTCTCCTTCGAGGTGGGTTCCTGACAGGCTGTCGTTCCGGGCGCAAGGGGAATGCGGGCGAGAGACCGTGGGTGACGACTGAGCCTCCGCTCGGACTCCTGCCCCGGCGCCCTGGCCCGGTCCGGCTATTTCGACGCACTCCGGTCGGGCCCCGGGTCCACACTCCGTCCAGGACCTGCCGTCCCGTCGTCGACAGCAATGCCCAGGTGCCCGGCCACGGTGGTGAGAGCCGCCCCCAACGGGAGTGCGACGCGGGTGACGGCGTGCCGGTCGCCCCGCGTCGGGTCCCGGTTGACGATCAGCACCGGCTTTCCGCTCTCGGCCGCCTGGCGCACGAACCGGAGCCCGGACATCACCGTCAGCGAAGACCCCAGGACCAGTACCGAGGCCGCGCCACGGACCAGTTCACGGCAGTGCTCGACCCGCCGAGGGGGTACGGACTCGCCGAAGAACACCACGTCCGGTTTGAGGACGCCGTCGCAGACCGTGCAGGACACCACGTGGAAGTCCCCGACCTGCTCGTCGGTGAGGTCGGCGTCACCGTCCGGGTTGATCGCGGCGGCCACCGGCCTGAAGCCCGCGTTCGCCTCCTCCAGACGACGGGCGAGTTCGCGCCGCAGGGTGAGGTCGCCGCAGGACAGGCACACCACCCGGTCCAGCCCGCCGTGAAGTTCCACGACGTCCTCGCTGCCCGCGGCCTGATGCAGTCCGTCGACGTTCTGCGTGATCACACCCGAGAGCAGACCGTGCCGCCCGAACGCGGCCACCGCCCTGTGCCCGGCGTTGGGACGCGCCCGGCCGAAGGTACGCCAGCCGAGGTGGCTGCGTGCCCAGTACCGGCGCCGCGCCTGGGCGTCGGCCGTGAAGTCCTGGTACGTCATCGGGGTGTGCCGGCTCAGGCTCCCGCCCTCGCCCCGGTAGTCGGGGATACCCGACTCCGTCGAGATGCCCGCCCCGCTGAGCACCAGCACACCGCCGGTGCCCAGGGCACCGGCGATCGGCTCCGGATCCGTCGTGGCGGGCGGCAGGTCCTCGGTGGGGGCCCAGCTCAGAGTGGGACGCATGCGCATGCGTCCAGGGTACGGAACGGGCTGCCGCCACCCGCCCGCGGCGTCGGTGGTGCCGTCCCGCCAGGAGTCTCCGGTGCCGCCCACCCGAGGCCCTCCCACCCCCTCCGCTACAGCTCGTCGCCGAAGGCCTCGGCCAGCTCGCGCCACTCGGCCAGCGGCAGACCCGCGCCGCCCTCGTCGGCGGTGAGCACCTGAAGAGCGACGTGGTCGGCGCCGGCGTCGAAGTACTGCCGCGTCCGCGCCTTCACCTGTTCCGCGTCGCCCAGGGCGAACAGGGCGTCGAGGAGACGCACGCTGCCGCCACCCTCGAAGTCCTCCTCCGCGAAACCCAGGCGCAGCAGGTTGTCGGTGTAGTTGGGCAGCCCTAGGTACATCGCCAGCATGTTCCGCGCAGTGGCGCGGGCCCGGTCGAGGTCGGTGTCCAGGACCACGGAGAGCTCCGGGGCGAGCAGCGCGTCGGGGCCGAGTGCCTCGCGTGCTTCCGCCGTGTGTTCGGCGGTGACGAGGTAGGGATGTGCGCCCAGCGCCCTGCCGGTCGCCAGCTTCAGCATCTTCGGTCCGAGGGCCGCGAGTACCCGGCGGCCGGACCGCACGGGCGGGGTGGCGGCGTCCAGCGCGTCGAGATAGGCGACCATCGCGCTGTACGGCTTCGAGTACTGGGGCACCATCGGGCCGTGGCTGACGCCCAGGCCGAGGACGAATCGTTCACGATCACTCGGGTCGATCGCAGCGATCCGCTCCGCCACGGCCTGGGCCGTGTGGTCCCAGATGCTCAGGATGCCGGTGGCCACGGTGACCGTGCGGGTGGCGGCGACGAGGGCCGCCGCGTCGTCGGGTGAGGGACTGCCGCCGATCCAGAGCGTCCCGTACCCCAGACCTTCGAGCTCGGCGACCGCCTCCGCGATCGACCGCCTTCCCGCGTCGTCCGTCCGCGATCCGTGCAGAGCTCCGCTCCAGATGCCGACCCGTCCGAATGCCTCGTGCGTCTCAGGAGTCATGCTGTGATCAACAGCGCTCCGTGCCCGCTATTCCCGGCGAGGCAGGACCGGTGCCTTCCGCGTACTTCCGTACGTGACCGCGGGTGGCGGCTTCGGCTCATTCCGTTGCGGGCCGGCACTCTGTGAGCAGGCCGGGCCATGTCGCGCCAGGCCCGTCGCGCGTGCTCGCGGTGGTAGCCGACGCAGGGGGACAATGGCTCCGGCCGGCCGGCCAGCCGGCGGGTGGTGGTCCGTCCGTGGTTCGGCAGGCGGCACATCCGGTGCCGCGTGGCCGACACCCCGCAGCAGGCCGGGACTGGCGACAGGTCCATGACCGACTCGACGAGCGTCGAGGAGACCACGACGCAGGGAGCGGCGCCCGCACCGGGAAGCAACGGGGCCTGCCCCGCCTGCCCGCGAGCCCCTTCGGCCCCGAGGGGTCAGTAGCCCTGCGAGACCAGGAACGAGTCGAAGTCGAGAGCGAAGGACCGGGCTTCGGCCGCGTGGCCCTCGCTGCCCCCGTCGACCAGCACGAAGATGCAGATGCCCTTCCGGGTCCGCACCACCCACATGCTGCGTTCCCCGTCGCGCAGCATCACCAGATCGAGTTCGGTGCCGGTCACCGCGTCCGTGACGCGCTCCAGGCTCTCGCGGTGCCACACCACATCCGCGAGCCGCAGACTCCGAGCAGGAGCCGTGCCCTCGTCGGCCGTCCACAGCGCCTCGACGTCGGCCTGGTGCGGGACTCCCGGAGCACCGGAGTCCGGCTGCCCTTCCCCTTGTTCCGCAGCACGGCCGAAGTACTGCCGGCCGTCGTCGCTGTCCTCGGCGTCGCGGCCGACGACGGCGAAGAATCCCGACGCGGCCGAGAAGGCCCCCGCCGCTCGTACGGCGGGGTGCCTCTCACCGAGTGCGAAGTGGGTTCTGAGGACTTCTTCCCATTGCTCGGTCACGGGAGACATCAGCATCGGCCTTTCGTCGGTGTCGTTCGGGTCCGGATCGCAACGCGCCCTACCGGTCGGGAAGCAGGGAGCGTGCGGACCCGGCGGCGGAGTGCACGGCCCGGCCGGTACCGCTCACGGCGTCCGACGCGCTCGCGCCCACACTGCCGATCGCCGCGTGCACATGCCCGCCGGTCTTCGACGTAGCTCTGTAGGCGTGCTTGCGCCCCCTCTTCGCCGCCGTGCGGGCACGGTAGGCCGCGGACGGCTTGCCGTGCGTATCGGCGGCGGCGAGCAGCAGCGCACCGAACAGGCCGACGCGCTGGACGAAGCCGATGCGCTGGTCCTTGCGCCGCTCGGGATCCTCTTCCTTCCACCACGCCTGCTCGGCAAGGGTCGCCGGCACGAGGCTCGCAGCGAGGACGAGCGACGCACTACGAGGGCAGCGGCCCAGCGCGAGCAGTCCACCCGCACCGATCTGCACGGCAGCGTTGATCCGCACCAGTTGCAGCGGATCGTCAACGGGGGAGCCCAGTCGCTGGGCCAGCGACACGGCGCCGGTGGCGAGAGGACGTGGACTGCGCAGCGCGCGCGCCCCGTCGGTGACGAACGGGGTTGCCAGCAGGGGCCGGGCGATTCTTCTCAGGACAGCCATGGGTCCACGTGTGCCCCTGGAGTCGGATGTCATACGCGCCGGATCAAGAAGTCAGGCGGGTGCCCCACCGGAACTCACCCGCGCGGCGCACCGGTCCCACGGCCGGGCGCCACGCCAAATCCGTGTCGACGCCGTCAGCCCCGGCGTGATCGGCACACCCGCCTACAGCCGGACGGGGGTGTCTCCCAGGAGACGCTGGAGCAGTGGAGCGCGGACATCCACCCCGTCCGGGTGGGCCTTCGTACCCGGGCGGCGGGCCTGCCCATAGATGAGGGCCGCTGGGAGAATCCCGCGGTCTCCTGCCGAGGAAGCCGGTACTGGTGCGGCACGGCGACGTCGTCGCGGGTACGAGAGCCCGGCCGTGCCCCGACGGCATTACGCCGAACAGGGGAGGAAGGCTGCGGTGGAGGCGTGGCCCCCCGGTCTGGCATCGGGACCGGCCGAGGATGTGGTGGTTGTGGGGGACCGAACAGACACGGCCGAGTGCGGGAGTTCATGTGGCGGATGCGACGGGTCGGTCAGCGGCGGACGGAGCGGGCGTCCGGGCGGAGTTGCGTGATGCGATCTCGACCCGTGCCGTGCTCGTCATGGTGGGGGTGCTCCTGCTCCAACTGGGCTTCGCCCTCTCCTACATGGGGGCCTTCCACGCCCCGAAACCTCACCGGATCCCGATCGTGGTGGTCGCGCCGGCAGCCATGGAGAGGGACTTGGTGGGCCGGCTCAACGCACTGCCGGGTGATCCTCTGCTCGTCAGTGCCGTCGCGGACCGGGCCCAGGCCCGGACCCGGCTCCTGGACCGGCGCACAGACGCGGCCCTCGTCGTCGACGCGGCCGGGCGCACCGACACCCTGCTGGTCGCCTCGGCAGGCGGGACTTCGGCCGCCGACGCCGCGACGAAGGTCGTGCAGACGATCGAGCGAGACCGGAACCGCGACATCGTGGTGCGCGACATCAGGCCGCCGGCGGCGGGGGACTCACGAGGCCTCTCGTCCTTCTACCTGGTCCTCAGCTGGACGATCGGCGGCTATCTCGCCGCCTCGGCCCTGAACATGGCAGCCGGTTCCAAACGCCCCACCCTCCGCCGCATCCTCGTCCGGCTCTCGGCGATGGTGCCCTACGCCTTCGTCTCCGGTATCGGGGGCGCGATCATTGTCGGACCCGTGCTGCACTGCCTGCCGGGCGCCTTCTGGGAACTCGTCGGCATCGGCACGCTGGTGGTGTTCGCCTCCGGAGCGGTGGGTGTGGCCCTGCAATCCCTGGCGGGCACGGTCGGCCTCGGCCTCACCATCCTCATCTTCACCATCCTCGGCAATCCCAGCTCGGGCGGGGTGTACCCCGCATCCCTGCTGCCGCCGTTCTGGCGCGCGATCGGTCAGGCTCTGCCGCCGGGTGCCGGCACGACCGTGGTGCGCAACACCGTCTACTTCGACGGCAACGCCACTACCGGCGCCTTGTGGATCCTCGGTGCCTGGGCCTTCGGTGGAATCGCCGCCGCCATCCTGTCGGCCGCCATGCGCGACCGGCGCCGCTTCGCGCGCACGAGGGCCGAAGCCACAGGCTGAGCCGAAGTCGCAACCTGAGCCTCAGCCTGATCCAGAAGCTCGGCCTGATCCAGGACCTCGGCCGGAGGCCGAAGATTCGCCCCGGCGGACCGCAGTGAGGCGGGCACCGCAGTGGGGCGGGCACCGCAGTGAGGCGGCGACCGGACCGGCGAGGTCGCGCAGTGGTCGCGCGGCCACGAGAGGGCGCCCCGCCCTGCCGGGAAGGGCGCCCCCTCCGGCGCTCAGCTGTAGTAGTCGATCTTCTCGTCGAGAACCTTCATGGCCCGGCGCAGCGCCGCTACCCGCTGCTCCAGGGCGGCACGCCGTTCACGGAGGAAGACCACACGGTCCTCCGCAGGATGCTCGGCGCGCAGGATGGCGACAAAACCCCGCAGGTCCGCGATGCCCAGGCCGGCCTCCCGAAAGCATGTGACCAGGCCGATCCAGAAGACGTCGCTCTCGGTGTACTCCCTGCGCCCGCCGACGGAGCGGCGGATCGGGCCGATGAGCCCCTCGCGCTCGTAGTACCGCAGCGTGTCTATGGAGACGCCGGTGCGGTCGGCAGCCGCCGCCGGGGTGAGGGTGGCCAGGGGGGTCATGGGGCTCCTTCTGTGACTGCCGCTACCGTGCTTCGGCGAACCGCGCCAGGTGCTCGTCGTCGAGCCGCAACTGACGTGCCGCGAGTGCCTCTTCGATCTGTTCCACCCGGCTCGCGCCGACAATGGGATCGATCCCCTGCCGCATGAGCCATGCGAGGACGACCTGGTTGCGTGTGGCCGAGAGCTCTCCGGCGACATCGTCCAGGACCGCGAGCACCCGGGCGGTCCCGGGGTGATCATAGGTCGACGGAAGCGGCTTGTCCGGGCGCACGTATGAACCCCACATGAGCGAGCTGTACGACCAGACGGCGAGCCCCTCGGACCGGGCGAGGTCCAGGTCCTCGGCGGCGAGCATCCGGTGGCCGGACTCCGCGACGGGTGTGAGCGGGCGCGGCTGCACGAGCGAGTGGCGCAGTTGCAGGGACGTCCACGGTTCCACGCCCTCCTCACGGGCGAGCGAACGGGCCCGCTCGACGCGCCAGGCGGCATGATTCGCCGCCCCGACCCGTAGGGCCAGTCCCTTCGCGACCACACTGCCGAAGGCGCCGACCGTCTCGTCCAACGGCACGCTGCGGTCCTCGGCATGGGCCCAGAGCAGATCGACGTGATCGACTCCGAGGCGCCCCAGACTCTCCTCCAGTCCGGCACCGATGGCGTGGGCGGATAGCCCTTCGGCACTCTCCGGCCAGCTGTGCGCGACGAGCGGGTTCTGCCGGACCTTGGTCGCGATCCGTACCGCGTCACGCCGGCCCGGGCGGGCCGCGAGCCATGCGCCGATGGTGCGCTCGCTGGCGCCGCCGACACCACTGGGGTCGGCCCAGAAGGAGTAGCAGTTGGCAGTGTCCAGCCAGGTCCCGCCGCCCGCGACGAATGAGTCGAGGACCGCGAAGGCCTGGTCGCGGGCAACGCGGGTGCCGAAGTCCATGGTGCCGAGGACGATTTGGGGGTCGTTGTTGTTCATGCCGACCATCCTCGGATCTGGAGCGCGCTCCAGGTCAAGAGCAGTTCTGACGAACGGTCGATTGCCTCGGTCCGGCGCCCCGGCACCGCCGCACCCGGGCACCTGTGGGGGAGCGGCGGCCCGGCGCTGCGGCGAATGGGACCATGAGGCCCGGTCCTCAGCTCCGGGTGCGGCGGCGGCGCAGTGCGGTGAAGCCGAGCGCGCCGGTTCCGGCAGCGAGGAGGGCCGCCGCGGCCACGGCGGTCGCCGACGTACCGCCGCTCCCGGTCTCGGCCAGTTGCGTGGTCGTTCCGGAGGACGTCGCAGTGGCCGTGGGAGCCACGGCCGTGCCGGATGGCGTGGCCGACGTGGAGTGCGTGGCCGACGCGCTCGGTCCGGCCGTGCCGGGTGCCGTCGCCTTTACCGTGAGGGACGCCGAGGCGTCGCAGAAGGTGGTGCCACGGAACGGGGTCGATCCTTCGTTGACGAACGCGCAGGGGCTCACCGTGGTCTTACCGCTCGGCGCGTCCTTGCGGTAGGTGACGCGGACCTTCACGGCTGTGGTGCTGTGCGCCGCCATGGATGCGTCCTTGCCGAAGACGTCGAAGCCGTACACGTCCGGTTCGGCGTCGGAGGTACGCGGTTCGAGCGTGGTCCAGGTCCCCGAGCGGAGCACCTGAACGGTGGTGTGCCGGTTGGTGAACAGCACGCCCGTCACGTTCTCGTACGCCGATGCCGTCGGGTTGGAGACCGTGGCCCGGAAGGTCACGCCGGGCCCGCCCGCGACGGCGGTGGTGGGTACGCCGGACAGCTCGGTGCCGAGCCCGCCGACCTTGACGGAGTCCTCATCGGTGTCGTTGGCCGCGCCGGAGGCACCGTAGGAGATCAGGGTCGTGAGCTTCAGATGGTCGGTGCCGCCGTTGCTGTCGCCGTTGTGCGGGGTGCCCACGGGCAGGCCGAGGCGCAGCTGCACGGTCCGCGACCGGCCGGCGGCCAGCGCGAAGGTCTCGGGCAGTTCGCCGGAGAACTCCGTACCGTCCATGGTCAGTGGCACCGACTTCCACTTCTCCCCGCTGAGCCGGTACTGCAGGCTGACGGCGTTCGACGGCAGGCCGTTACCACCGTCGACGCGGTAGATCAGCCGCGCCGAAGAGGCTTCGTACGCACCGGTGTTGGATGCCGTGGTGGTGAAGGCGACCGGGAGGCCGCCCAGTCCGACCTCGGCCGGCGCCGCGGTGGCGACGGCCAGCGCCGGCGGCTGCGAGTCGGCGGCGCTGGCCGCGGGTGCCAGGACGGCTCCGGTAGTGGCCAGTAGCAGGCCGGCTCCTGCGGCTGTGACGGACGAACACAGTGTGCGTGCGGTGGTGTTCACGTTTCCCCCGGAATGCGTGTGCGGTGCGGTTGGTGGCCGCATCCGATGGCGGGGAGCGGTCTCGCCCGCCTCTCGCACAGTTGGACACGCCGCTGCGGCACCCGGTTGTGATGTCCTTTGCGACGGTTCTGTAACCGGTTGGCCGGTTGGCCGGTTGTGGGTCGAGCGTCCCCGTACGGGATACGATGCCGGCCGGCCGGTGTGCGCAGGAGACGGTCAGGGGTTGTTCAGGTACGTGAGGACGGCGAGGACGCGGCGGTTGTTGTTGTCATCGTCGGTGATGCCCAGTTTGCCGAACAGAGAGGTCGTGTACTTGCTGATGGCGCTGTCGCTGAGGAAGAGCCGCCGGGCGATGGCCTGGTTGGACAGGCCCTCGGCCATGAGTCCGAGCACGGAGTGCTCGCGCTCGGTGAGCCGTTCGAGCCGCCGGTTCGAGGACCCGCTGGAGAGCAGTCTGGCGATGACGGCCGGGTCCATGGCAGTGCCGCCGCCGGCGACCCGCTCCACGGCCTCGATGAACTGGTCGGCGTCGAAGACGCTCTCCTTGAGGAAGTAGCCGACGCCACCGGCACCGTCCGCCAGGAGTTCGCGGGCGTACAACTGCTCCACGTACTGGGAAAGGATGAGTACCGGCAGCCCGGGTACCTCGCGGCGGGCGGCGAGAGCGGCACGCAGGCCCTCGTCCGATTGCGACGGCGGCATGCGGACATCGATCACGGCGACGTCGGGCCGCCATGTCCGCAGTGCTTCGAGTGTCTCGGGCCCGGTGGCGGCTGTTCCCACCACCTGGTGTCCGCACGCCTCGATGAGGCGGACCATACCGTCGCGCAGGAGGTAGAGGTCTTCGGCTACTACGATTCGCATGGCACCATCATCCTCACCCGCGTCGGGCCGCCCGCCGGGCTGGTGATCTCCAGACTGCCGTCGAAGACGGCCAGGCGACGACGGAGCCCCGCGAGTCCGCCGTCCTCACGCGGTACGGCTCCGCCACGGCCGTTGTCGTCCACATCGATGACGATGCCGGTGGCGTCCTGCGTGATGGAGATCCCGGCTCGCGTCGCGGCTGCGTGCTTGACGGCGTTCGTCAGCAGTTCGGCGACCGCGAAGTACAGGGCGGATTCGACCGGCGGATCCGGGCGGAGCCGCAGGTCGGCGTCGACGGCCGTTTCGAGCGTGCTGTCCAGGGCGAGGGCGCGGACGGCATCGACGAGCCCGCGGTCGTTCAGCACGGGTGGGTTGATTCCCTGGACGAGTTCGCGCAGCTCGGCCAGTGAAGCGGCAGCACCGGACCGGGCCTCCCTCATCAGTCCCCTGGCCCGGTCGGGATCGGTTTCCATCAGCTTCTCCGCAGTCGCCAGAGAGAGCCCGAGTCCGACAAGACGGGCCTGCGCCCCGTCGTGCAGGTCCCGCTCGATCCGGCGGATCTCGGCGGCCTGGGCGACCGTCGCGTCCGCGCGCTGTGCGGTCAGCTCATCCACCCGGTCCGAGAGCGCCATTGCGGATGACGGGCGCAGGAAGCGGACGGCCACCGGTTCGAGGCACCGCCAGGCGTACGGCGCCACCGCAACGGCCACGACCAGGCCGAGCGCCCCGATGCCGCGCGCGGCGGGCCCCGGCCGGCCGAGCCCGATGACCGCCACGACCACCCCGGCCGGCGCAAGGGAGGCAACCGCGCCCGCGGTGAACGGCACGATCGCCATGAAGCGCAGGTCGCGCCAGTTGGCCGGGTCCCTCCACCGGACCCGCCAATTCTGGTCCATGAGAGCGTCCCGGCGGGTGCGCTCGTAACCGAAGCCGTTCCACCAGTACCCGGTCGACATCCGGGTGACCGGCCCGGCCTGCCGGTACCCGGCCGGGATCACGGTGCCGGCCCACCGAGCGACGAGGAGGCGGACCATCCGGCAGACAGGGCGGGCCAGGGCGAGCGTGCCCCCGCCCACCTGTACGGCCGGAGCGAGCCACGACCACGGGTTCCCCGCTCCCCACCGGATCCCCAGTGCCACGGCGGCGGCCCACACCGCGGGAACCAGCATGCTGACACCCGCCACCACACACGCCCGTACGAAACCGACACCGGAACGCCCCAGCCACGCACCCAGCTGTCTCATGATTCTTCCTCCGTCTTCCGTCCGGTGCCTCCACTCTGCACCGGGGAGCGCCTGCCGCTGCCCTGATCAGCCGGGCAGTGGGGCTGGACCCACCCACCTGTGGGTCCAGACGGATACCGCGTCGCCCCGGCGCTTCGTAGCGTCGCTGAACATGGAAACCAGCAAACACACCGCGACCGAAGCCGGCCCCCTCAACAGCCCTCTCAACGGCCCCCTCGCACGGGGAGCCTTCGCCACGGCGAAGAACAGCGTCAAGATCTACGGTGCGCTGGGCGCCGTCGCTCTTCCGGCAGTCCTCGCGGTGTGGGGCAGCGGGCATTCGGTGAACACCTTCATGTGGGTACGCGCAATCCTGCTGCCACTGGTCGCCGTGCTGATCCACCGCCTGACGGACGCCGCCTCGCGGGGATCTCGACGGGCCTTCGAGCGCGTGAGCACCCTTGCCGTCATCATGCCGGTCGCCATCATCGGGGTGGACCTGATTCCGGGTGTCTGCCCGCCGTGGTACGCCGCGATGCAGGCCGTCTGCATGCTGCCCGTCATCAGGCTCGCCCTCGTCACACGCGGACGCGCGCTGCGCGCCGCGTTCCCCCGAGAGCGCTGACCCGGGCCTCCGAAAGGGCACGGACCGGCAGACGGTGACGAGCCGTCACCCATTCTCGGTGTCGGGTCAGGCCATGGCCTCCCGGCCGAGGCCCGGCCGGGCTCACCCTGCTGTGGGACGTCGCCTCCCGCCGCGTGGCAGGGGCCTACCACCCCTACCGCGCGGTGTTCCGCAAGGACCTCGTCTGGTCGGTGCTGTCCCTCCTGCCGGTCGCCGTCGTGACGTACCTGGTGACGTGGACCGCCTTGTTCCTGCCGGACAACGGCTACGGACGCCACTGGGCGGACGGCCGCGGCGGCACTTGGTCGTGGATGCCGGCCCCGCTCCGCAGCCTGTGGCACTACGAGTCCGGGGTGTACCGGTTCAACCCGGGGCTGGAGTCTCCTCATCCGTACGAGTCCAATCCCTAGAGCTGGCTGGTCCTCGACCATCCCGGTCGCTGGCTGGCGCGCCAGGATGTGGCTCGACAGTTGAGTGTGAACCGGTGACCCACCCCCGTACAGCACCGCCCCGTACAGCACCGCCCCCGTGCCGCACTGCCCGCGTACCGCCGGCTCCGCCCGCGTAGGCGGCCGGCCCGTCTCAGCCGTACAGCGCCTCACGGTAGAGAGCCACGAGTGCGCCGTCGATGGCATGGGGCTGCGGCTTGCCCGAGGCATCGAGCCTGTTCCACCGCTGGAGATTCACGGCGACGGACATGCGCCGCCTGCCGTCGGTACGGATCATGGACAGTGCTCCGGCACCCCAGGCCGAGCCCCCATGGCCCCAGAAGGTGGCTGGTCCGGGGCCCTCCATCGGGTGCAGGCCCAGGCCGTAGTCGATCGTCCTCCCCTCCTGGGAGATGACCGGGACGGTGCGTTGCATCTGCGCCAGCGAGGACGGTCCGACGATCTCACCGGCGAACAGCATGCCGAAGAAGTGGTTGAGGTCGGTGACGGTCGATATCAGCGAGGCGGCCGGTCCCACCCATGACATGTCGAAGACGCTGTAATCACGCGGCGGTTCGATCATTCCGAACCACATCTCGTACATCTGCGAGTGCGGCCCGGAGACATGCGGTTCGACGGGAAGTCCGGTGTCACGGAGCCCCACGCGCTCGATGACGTTCCTGGTGATGTACCGCTCGGCCGTGGTGCCCGTCACGTGCTCCAGGAGTTCACAGAGGAGCAGGTAGTTGGTGTTGGAGTACACCCCCGGAGTCCCGCCCGGGGCGCCGACGGAAGGAGCGGCGACCCCCATCTCGATCAGGTCCCTGCGGTGGAACCGCGTGAACCGGTTGTCGTCCAGGCTGTCGGGCCGGGTGTCGGCGAGAGCGGGGAACGCCTTGAGGGAGGGATAGGCGTAAGGAAGGTACTCGGCGAGGCCACTGGTGTGGTTCAGCAGCATCCGGACCGTGATCGCGTCACCCCGCTCCCCGGGAACCAGTCTCGGGAGGTACCGGCTGATCGACGCGTCGAGGTCGATCCGGCCGCTCTCGACCTGCTGCAGAACCGCTGCGGCGGTGAAGGTCTTGGTGATGCTGCCGACGCGGTGGCGCATATCGGCGGTCACGGGACGCCCGGTGGCGACATCAGCCACCCCGGCGGCGCCGCGCCATACCTGATCGCCGTCACGTACCTCGGCGAAGAGCCCGGGCATCCCGGCTCGGTGGACGTTCTCAACGGCGGCCTCCAGCTTGGCCGGGTCCAGTCGACTGCTCACGGCATGCGTCCTTTCGTATGTCCCGGTCGTATGTCCCAAGGGCCGCACAGCGGCCGCCCCACGCGGATGACAGGGCGCGAACGGCACGCCGGCTGCCCACTGCCGGACTCCCGGCGCGCCCTTGCTCCCATTATGCACGCGGTGCGTGCAACGCCAAGTGCATAGGTTAGGGTGAATCCCGACGAGAGGGATGAGATGGCAGGCAGAAGGCGCTGGTCGACCGAGGAGATCCTGGACGCGGCGGCGGAGCTGTTGCGCACGAGCGACGCCGATTCATTCAGCGTCCGCAAACTCGCAGCGGTGCTCGGCACCGACTCCTCCAGCCTCTACCGGCACTTCCGCAGCAAGACCGAACTGCTTCGCGCGGTCGCCGACCGAACGCTTCTGACCGCCATGGACGGCTACCGCCCGGAGGGCGACTGGAAGCAGCGCATCACGGCCCTGGCCCTGCGGATCCGAGAGGCATTCGGCCGGCACCCCCAGCTCGCCGCGACGTGGGGACGCTACGCATCGAGCGGCACCGGCTCCCGCCTGGTCATGGAAGAGGTACTGCAGGCCCTGCGCGCGTCCGGCCTGCCCGACGCGGACATCCCGTCGCGCTACCACCGGATTGCGGTCCTCATCGCCGCACTGATCGCCTCCGAGGGCGGGGTCAGCACAGTCAGCCCCGAAGAGCACGAACAGGGCATGGAGCTGTTCCGCGTCGCGGTACTCGGCGCCGACCCCGAACGCTTCCCGGCCCTGGCCCACTTCGCCCGCGAGGTCCGCCCGCTGGGGGCGGACCGACAGGCCGCGTTCGAGGAGCTCCTCGCCGCACAACTCGCCGATATCGAGGCCACGATCTCCCAGGACTAGCCGACCGGCTCGCTACGACGGCGGGCGACGGCCTGCCGACACTCGTACGCGCGGCCCCCATCCCCGTGACCGACGGCGACTGATGCGACTGAGCGAGATCTGTCGGGCCGGCACGCCGGACACACCGACGTCCCACTGACCGACGCGGGCAAGGCGGCAGCCAGGTCGCTCGCTCCGCGGCTCGCCGCACACCGTCCGACCGCCGTGTTCAGCAGCCCTCTCAGCCGCGCCCTGTGGACGGCGGAGTTGGCCGGGCCGGCCGAGACGTACGGGCTACATCGCCGGACCTAGGTCGTGTTTCGAACATCCCGTCTGCCCAGCGGGCGGACGGCGCTGCTTGCAGAACGCGCCCTACGCCCAGGGTCCCGGTCGAATGGCCACCGACAATCAGGCTTGTGTCCGATGCCGGAGCCCATGGGCGAAGGCCACGATGCTGGTGTACCTCAACGACAAGGAGCGCACGATGTCGTACCAGGAGCACCTGCGGTACCCCGAGCCCCGTTACCAGGGAGACAGGGGCGAGGTGAACGCATCCTTCCGTACCGCCGACACCCCGCCGGACCTCACCTCGCCCGGTGGCGGTGCCACCCACTACCTGGCCACGCACGAGTCGACCGGCGGTGAATTCGGCCTGTACAAGGTGGATCTGGCAGCACGGTCCGCCGGCGCCAAGACCCACTTCCACAAGGCGATGTCGGAATCCTTCTACGTCCTGTCCGGGGAACTGGAGCTCTACAACGGCGAGAAGTGGGTGACGGGCCGCACCGGTGACTTCCTGTACGTACCGGTGGGCGGGCTGCACGCGTTCAAGAAC
This sequence comes from Streptomyces sp. NPDC127177, assembly GCF_042672475.1. Lineage (NCBI taxonomy): Bacteria > Bacillati > Actinomycetota > Actinomycetes > Kitasatosporales > Streptomycetaceae > Streptomyces > Streptomyces sp. NPDC127177. The sequence continues at coordinate 51,952 of NZ_JBHXUW010000012.1, read as the reverse complement.
GTGACGGACGAGCCCATGTCGATGCTCATGCTCTTCTCTCCGGGCGCCCCGCGCGAGGAGTACTTCGAACGGGTCGCTGAGATGTCGCAGCGCGACAGCGCAGAACTCAAGGAGTTCCGTGTGCGGCACGACAGTTACTTCGAGGAGGACTTCGGGCCGGACGAGCGGTAGCGAACAACTTCAAGGAACTCGGCATCCCAGCAGGCGCGCTGGACCCTCTTCTCGAACTCCGCGCTCATGCGGAGCCGGGGCAGGCCCGCCCACACGCCGGAGGCGGCCTCGACCGCCCGGCGCGCCCCGGCGGACGCGGTGACGGTCACCCTGCCGTGACCACCGGTCGCGCCAGCGTCGGCCGGGCGCTTCGTCGGCCGGTAAGGCGTCGAACCCGTCAGTGGGCTGGGACCGGGACACACGCCACCGTCTCGCGGCCGTTGAAGCCTGTTCGTGCCAGCGGCTTCGCCGTTCGGGCGGGGCGGGCGACCATGTGTCAGAGGGAGGGTTGACGTATGTGCCGGTCCTGTCCTGCCCCGTGTCCGGCGACCGCCGTCGCGACGCCGAGGGCAGCCAGCACGGTGAGCGGAAGTGTCCAGCTTCGCGTGCCGTCGTGCAGGATGCCGAGGAGCAGGGGGCCGGCCGCCGCCACGAGGTAGCCGATGGACTGTGCCATGCCCGCCAGCGCGGCGGCGTCCCCGGTGCTGCCGGCGCGCTGGCTCTGGAAGGTCAACGCGAGGACGAGACAGGCGCCGCCGCCGAGTCCGAGGAGGGTGCACGCCAGGACGGCCAGCGCGGGGGCGGCGGCCAGTACGGTGAAGCCGCCCGCCACGAGGACCGAGACTCCGGCAGCGGTCCAGCGCTGGTCGTGCCGACCCCGGGTGAGTACTGGCAGGAGGCTGCTCGATGCCAGGGACACGACCTGGTAGTAGAACAGCATCCATCCGGCTGTGGTGCTGCTCGCGCCACGGTCGATGAGAATGCTCGGCAGCCAGGCGACGGCGGTGTAGAAGGCCAGGGACTGCAGGCCCATGAAGAAGGTGACCTGCCAGGCGAGGCGCGACCTCCAGGGCGTAGGGCTGTGGGCCCCGCCGTCGGACGCCTGCGGCTTGTCACCCCGCATCCGGGGCAGCCAGACGAGGAAGGCGGCGACCGTGAAAACGACACCCCAGGCCAGCGCGGTGTGCCAGGAGCCCGGCACGCTGTGGGCCATCGGCGCGGAGACCCCGGAGGAGACTGCTGCCATGAGGCCCATGACGGTCACGTAGAGAGCGCTGACGCCCTGGACGCGGTGTGCGGGAACGCTCCGTCTGACCAGAGCGGGCAGCAGCACATTTCCGAATGCGATGGCCGCGGAAAGGATCACCGTTCCGGCGAACAGGCAGATCACGGAGGGGAGGGAGCGGACCACCGTGCCGACGGCCAGCACACCGAGCGCCGCCACCAGGAGGCGAGCGCTGCCCAACCGGTGGGAGGCGCGGGCGACCAGTGGCGACGTCGCGGCGAAGGTCAGCAGCGGGAGGGTACTCAGCAGCCCGCCCCAGCTGGATGTCAGGCCGCTGCCGCGCTCGATCTCCGGCAGCAGCGCGCCGACACCGGTGAGAGTGGTGCGCAGGTTCGCCGCCACGAGACAGATGGCGACGATGAGCCCGACGGACACGGCGGGCCGGGTCGGGTCGGCGGTCCTTGGCCCGGAGACGGAGTGCTGACGGGATGCCGAAGCCGGCCGTGGACTCACTGTTCCTCCACTGCTTGCGGTGTGTTGGTCTCGTGGCCGCGGGTGAGCTGGACGATCGCGGACGCCGCGTCGCGGGCACCGTCCGCGTCTCTGTCCTCGATCGCGTCGACGAGCCGCCCGTGCAGGCGGGCATGCTCCTCGGCGTGGACGGCGTCCCAGCTCAGGCCCCCCAGAGACGAGGTGAGCGCCGTCCCGAGGTAGTCGTACACCTCGATCAACAGGTCGTTCCCACTCGCCCGCACCACGGCCCGGTGGAACAGCGCGTCGACGCTCGTGGCCGCTGACGTGTCCTCACCGGCGCTGGCAGCGTCGGCGTCGGCCAGCAACTCCCGCATCTGGCGCAGCTGCCCCTCGTCGCGGCGCAGGGCAGCGGCCCCCGAGGCGTACTCCTCCAGAACGGTCCGCAGCTCCAGCACCTTGTCCCGCTGCGCGGAACTCGCCCTCCGCACCATGACCGACTCGAGTTCACTCAACGAGCGGACGTAGGTGCCGTCCCCGGCCCGGGGCTCCAACAGCCCCAGGTGCACCAGCGCACCGAGCGCCTCCCGCAACGTGCTGCGCCCGACCCCGAGCTCCTCGATGAGGACCTGCTCCGGCGGAATCCGCGTCCCCACCGGCCAACCCCCTGCCTCGATGTGTGAGCGGAGACTGTCCACGAGCTGAGCGGACAGGCTGGCCGTCCGTCGCGGTGTACTGATGCGTTTCATGAAAAGCACGGTACACAAACATCAGACATTTGAACATCACACTGATCAGTGCACCATCGCCACATCGAGCGGCCGTACGAGCCGCCGCAGACGGGGTGTGGACCTTCGGCGAGGCCGGTTCCGGGAGATGCCCATCGCTGGACGCGCGATGCGGGTGCGGTGAACAGCGAACTGTTTGAGGTATTTGCTCCTTATGGCAGATCTCGACTATGCCGACAGGTCCGACGTCGACGACGCTGACTGAGGCTTCGTCGCCTTCCTCTCACCAGCGGTCGCCCGGAGGTAGGACGGTCGGGTGATCTGGGACGGGCAGGCTTACGCGTTCCTGGACGCGGAGTGGCCCCGGCAGCGCGCCCCCGAGCCTGTGGCGGCAGAGCCGACTGTGCAACAAACAGACCCTGTTCGAGCGGAGCCCGGAACTTCCCGAACACGCCCTGGTCCCGAGCGGCACTTGACGGTGGCGACGGTACCCGCTGCGTCGCCAGTGGCTGATCCGTTCCTCGGGCTGGACTTCGACTCGGGCCTGGTGACCGGCCCGAATGCACCGTCTACCCACTACGCCAGGTGCGATCGAACCCATCCTTTCCGAACACCACTTTCGGGGTGATGTGTTGAGCACTCGGCGAAGGTCAGCAGTCGACGCAGTGGCGACGTATCCGCCCTGAGGTGACACCGCACTTGGCCGTAACTGACGTGACGTGTGGGCGGGGTGGAACACTGCGCCAGTGACTACCCATTCAGATTTTCATGAGCCCAGCCGATTCGTGCGACAGCTTCCGTTCGGTGAACGGTTGCCGCTGCCGGCGGAGTCCATCGCCTCGTGGGAGACCTTTCCCTTCGAAGGTGACTTGCGGGTCAAGCCGTTGGATCCACCTGTTCTCCCCGAACCGGTACGGGGTGGGGAGGCCGGCCCCGAGGACTGTCGTGCTTGCGGCAAGCCGGTGAGTGAGGCGCTGTGGGCTGACGAGCACTGGCGGGTGGACGCCGTCGGCGCCGAGTTGCGGCTGCCCGCGGTCGTCATGCTCCAGCCTCGTGCCCACCACGATCTGTCCGACCTGCCCATCGAGCGGGCAGCAGAGCTGGGTCCGCTTCTGCAGCGCGCCGAACGGGCTGTGCTCACGCTTGAGGGTGTCGCGCGCGTGCACCTCAACCGGTGGGGTGACGGGAGCGCCCATCTGCATGTCTGGATCTTCGCCCGCCCGGCGGGGATGATGCAGATGCGCGGTACGTTCCTGCCGCTCTGGGAGGAACTCCTGCCCCCTGTACCCGCCTCGGAGCGTCAGCGGGCGCACCGGCAGATCGCTGCCGCACTGGCTGCCGACGGCGGTACCGACTACGCGCAATGACCCTGAGATCCGCCCACTGATCACCCGTCGGCGCCGGTTCCGGCTCCGCTCAGGTGAAGCCGGTTCTGCACGGCGGAGGGCCCGATGTTGATCCTCTTGGCTGAGGCTGCGCCTGCCGCCAGGGAGGCGGCGCGCACGCCACGCGCTCTCGTGCGCCCGAAGGGGACCCAGGACGGGACCCTCTGGGTTCCCCCACACCATTCCCCGCTCAGACGAACGCGCCGAGCCCCGTGACCGCGCGCCCGGTGATGAGCGTGTTGATCTCCCTGGTCCCCTCGTAGGAGTAGAGCGCCTCCGCGTCGGCGACGAAGCGACCGATGCTGTAGTCGAGCACGATCCCGTTGCCGGCCAGGAGCTCGCGCCCCCAGCCGACGACCTCACGCATACGCGTCGTGCAGTGGGCCTTCGCCATCGCCGAATGCTCGTCGCGGAAGGTGCCCGCGTCCTCCAACTGGGCGAGCCGCACGACCATCCCGAGGCAGGAGGTGGCATCGCTCAGCATGCGTACCAGCAGGTCCTGGACCAGCTGGAAGCGGGCGACCGGCCCACCGAACTGCTCGCGCTCACGCGTGTAGTCCAGGGCGATGCGGTACGCCGCCAGCATCACGCCCACAGCTTCCCAGGCCACACCGCTCCGGGTGTGCCGCAGGACATCCGCGGTGTCCCGGAAACCGTGGGCCTCCTGGAGCCTGTTCTCCTCAGGGACCCGGCAGTCCTTCAGGACGATGTCGGCGTTCTCCACGGTCCGCAGGGCGATCTTGTTCTCGATGATGCTCGCGGAGAACCCGGGCGTCGAGCTGTCGACCACGAAGCCGAGAACACCACCCTCACCCCCGTCCTCCCTGGCCCAGACGACCACGAGATCGGCGAAGGTGGCATTGCCGATCCACCGCTTCTCACCGTTGAGCACCCAGGTGTCGCCATCACGCCTCGCCGTGGTCCGCAGACCCGCCGCGACATCGGACCCACCTTGCGGTTCGGTCAGTGCGAACGCTCCGATCTTCTCCATCCGCCCCATCGCGGGCAGCCAGCGGCTGCGCTGCTCGGCGGAACCACAGCGGGCGATACTGCCCATGGCCAGTCCGGCATGCACGCCGTAGAACGTGGCCATCGAGGCATCGACGCGCGCCATCTCCATCGCGATGAAGCCGCTGAGCAGACTGCTTGCCGTGCTGGTGCCACACTCATCGAAAGCCAGGCCGGCGATGCCCAGCTCCCCGTAACGCGGGATCAAGTGGTGCGGAAAGGACGCCTTGCCCCACCAGGTGTCCGCATGCGGGGCCACCTCCTCGCGCAGGAACTCCCGGACGCGGTGGAGTGTCTTGCGCTCCCCGTCGTCCAGCAGCTCCTCGAAACGGTAAAGGTCCTCTTCCAGCATGCCGTCAGCCATCTGTCCGCCCTCACGCCGCGTAATGGGTCGAGCTCTTTCGCTGCCCGACCGCCTACCCGGTGATCCACCAGGAATACCCGCCGGTGGTCACGGCACCGGCCAGGCACCGCACCCGACAGAAGACACCATCGGACACGGTCCGGGGCGACGCCGCGCCGGAAGCGGCTCCCGTGCGGGTCCCGGAGAGCAGCTCCCGGATGGCTTCCGGCGGGCTGCTTCCGGACGGCTTCCGGGGGCTGCGTCCGAACGGCCCTCAGTACGGGCGGTCGCCGGCGATGGCGACGCGTTCGGCCACCCGGCGGTGCGGGGCGTAGTCGTTGACCGCGTAGTGCTGGGTGGCCCGGTTGTCCCAGAACGCCACATCGCCCGCGCGCCAGCTGAACCTGACCTGGAACTCCGGGGCATGGGCCTGCTGGAACAGCAACCGCAGCAGGCGGTCGCTCTCCTCCCTGGAGAAGCCCACGATCCGGGTGGTGAACGAGGCGTTGACGAAGAGGGTCCGGCGCCCCGTACCGGGATGGCGCCGCACCACCGGGTGTTCCACCGGCGGGAACTGCTCCTGGTGCGGCGCCAGCCGCTCCGCCGGATAGAAGCGGGAGAACCCCGGAATGAAGTCGTGCACCGCCCGCGCCCCCTCGATGCGTTCCTTCACCTCCAGCGGAAGGTTGTCGTAGGCGGCGGCCATGTCCGCCCACAGGGTGTCGCCGCCGACAGGAGGTACCTCGCGCAGCTGGAGGACCGCCCCGAGGGCCGGGCGCTCGCGGAAGGTCACATCGGCGTGCCAGATGTTCTCGAACGTCGGAACGGCCGTCCGGTCCAGCCGGACGACCTCGGGGTCGTCACCGGTGGCGAGCAGCGGGTTGGTCTCCAGCTCCCCCCAGTGCCCGGCGAAGTCGCGCTGCTGCCGAGAGGTCAGGTGCTGGTCACGGAAGAACAGCACCTTCCACTCGAGCAGCGCCCTGTCGAGCTCCGCGCGCAGGGCCGGACCGACGGGCCGTGACAGGTCGACGCCGTGGATCTCCGCGCCGATGACCCGCCCCAACGGCACCACGGTGAACAAGTCGTAGGGCCGGTCGGTCCATCCCTCGGGGACCCGACGCAGGGTGCGCGGGCCTTCGTACAGCCCGTCGGCGGGGATGCGGTGGTCGCGCAGGCCGGGCGGTGTGCCGGTCGGGGTCTCGATGGCGGCGGTCATGATTTCTCCTCCGGTTCGACGGGTGTGCGGTCAGCGGGCGGCGTTGCGTACCGCTGTTCCGATCTCGGCACGCAGCGCGGCGTACTCGGGCAGGCCGCGCAGGTCGTCGGGGTCGACGCCGGTGCGGGGCAGGCCGATGGGGATGTCGAGGGCGATGGTTCCCGGCCTGTCGGAGAGTACGACTGTACGGGTGCCGAGGAAGACCGCCTCGTCCACGCTGTGCGTGACGAAGACCGAGGTTGTGCCGGTCTCCGCACTGACGGTCCGCAGATCCTCCTGAAGGCGCTCGCGGGTGAGCGCGTCGAGCGCGGCGAACGGCTCGTCGAGCAGCAGGAGCCGCTTGCCGCCCGCCAGGGCACGGGCGATGGCGACACGCTGCTGCTGGCCGCCGGAAATCTGCCAGATGCGGCGGCCGGCGGTATCGGCCAGCCCGACCCGCTCCAGCAACTCGGCGATACGGCCGGCACGTTCGGCCCGGGGAACGCCCGCGTACTTCAGGGCCTGAGCGATGTTGTCGCCGACCGTGCGCCAGGGGAAGAGGCGGGGCTGCTGGAAGACGATGCCCGCCTGGCGGCCGGGCTCGGGGGTCTCGCCGTTGACGGTGACCTCCCCCTGGGAGGCCCGCTCGAAGCCCGCGATCAGCCGCAACAGGGTGCTCTTGCCACAGCCGGACGGGCCGACGAGAACCAGGAACTCGCCGGCCGGGATCTCCAGTGATACCGGGCCGAGCGCGGTCACGGCCTCCGCGCCACGACCGTACGTATGGCGTACGTCGCGCACCGAGACGGCCGTCGGCGCCGTCCCGCCGTCTTCCGTAGCGGCCCGCCCGGCACTCGTGGCACCGGCCGGGTCCTCCTTGTCCACGGCTGGGGCCGCAACGCCGACGTGGGCGACCTCATCGCCGACGTCGGCGATCTGCTCGTCGGCGTCGCGGCCTTCCTTGTCGACGTCAGGGAGAGACGGCATCGGTGAGCCCTTCCACGTATACGGACTTGCGCAGCGTATCGAGGTCCGGTGCGGCGTCGATCTGCTTCTGGTCGACGAGGAACTGCGCGGCGCTCCGAAGGTTTTCCGCCAGCCCGCCGACCTTGCCCGGGGTGCCCAGCCACTTGGCGTCCGCCTGGTCGGCCGGCTTGAGGAAGATGCCCCGCTTGATCTGTGCGGCCGCTTCGCCGGGGCTGATACCGAGCTGCTTGCCCACGGCGGTGGAGGCGGCGGTGGGATCGTCATGGATGAGGTCGAGCGCTTGGGCCTGCGCCTTCCGCCAGGCGGGCAGCACATCCGGGTGCGCCTTGATGAAGCTGGTGGAGGCGACCCCGAGGTCGAGCGTGGGATTCCCGGACGCGGCGAGCTGACGGCTGGAGATGAGCACCTTGCCGGTCTTCTTCAGCTCGTCGAGGGTCGGCAGCCAGACGTAGGAGGCGTCGATGTCACCGCGAGTCCAGGCTGCCAGGATGTCCTGCGGCTCGAGGTCGAGGAGTTGGACCTTTGACGCGTCCACGCCGGCTTTGTCGAGAGCGGCGAGCAGGCTGTAGTGCGAGGTGGAGCTGAACGGGGTCGCCACCTTGTGCCCCTCCAGATCCTTGACCGAGGAGATCTTGGAGCCGTCGCGGGCGACCAGGGCCTCGTTCTCACCGGCGACATCCAGTACCCAGGTGACCTGGTAGGGAATGTTCAGCGGCTTCGAGAGCCCTCGGGCGACCGGGCTCGACCCGATGGCGGCGAGGTCCACGGCCCCGGCCACGAAAGCGGTGTTGATGCTGGCTCCGGAGTCGAACTTCGTCCACTTGATCGTGTAGTCCGGCAGCGCCTTCTCCAGCCACCCCTTCTCCTTGACGATCAAGTCACCGCTGGGGAAGGCCTGGTAGGCGATCCGTATCGTCTTGCCGCCGCCCTTTCCACCCTCTCCGGAACCGCCCTGGCCGCACGCGGTCACCACCAGCAGGGCTCCCAGTGCCGCGGCGAGCGAAGAGGTGCGGAGCCAACCGCGTGTTCTGGGCATATGCGTGTCCTTCTGACGAGTACGAGTACGAGTACGAGCGGTAAGAGGAAGGGACCGGAAGGAGGGCGGCGCTGCCCGGGGGAGCGGCACTCGGCCGCCGGTCATACGTGCCGCCGCCACGGTGCCAGCCGGTTCTCCAGCCCCCGCAGTACGGCGTCGATGAGCAGACCGGAGATACCGATGGCAAAGAGGCCGAGCACGACCGTGTCGGACTGGTTGTAGCGCTGGGCGTCGCGGATCATGCCGCCGATCCCCGGCAGCCCGTTCACCGTCTCTGCGGCCACCACCGAGGAGTACGCGATGCCGAAGGCGAGCCGGACGCCGATGAGGATCTCGGGCAGTGCGGAAGGCAGGACGACCGAGGCGACCACCTGCCCGCGCCGGGCACCGATCGCGCGGGCGGCCTCCACCAGAGCGGTCGGCGCGGACGCCACGGCCGACGCGGTGGCGACCGCGACCGGAGGCATTGCCGCGATGGCCAGCAGCCAGAGTTTGGGCGCCTCGTCGATGCCGAACCAGATGATCAGCAGGCTGAAGTAGGCGAGCGGCGGCAGCGTACGCAGGAACGCCACCGCGGGCTCGAGTACGACCCGTACCCACGGCAGGGTGCCCATGAGGAGCCCGATGACGAGCCCGGCCACGACCCCCGCACCTGCGCCGATGAAAATACGGCGCAGGCTGATGCCGAGGTGTTCGATCAGGGTGTGTCCCTGATAGCCGCGCACCCCGTCATGGGTCCCCGAGGTCTCCAGCAGAGCCCGCCACACGGCGCCGGGTGACGGCACGAGCACCGGCGACCACACCTGGAGCGAGACCACCAGCTGCCAAAGAGCGAGAAGGGCGACTAGCGCCACCAACCGGAGCCCCGCACGGCGCCACCGAGCGGCACGTTCAGGCCGGCGATCGGCGCGAACCTGCTCGCCGGACGGGCCCGACTCGGCGGACCGTTCCTGTACGGACATGGGCGTGGACATGAAGAGCTCTCCGGTGGCATGGAGTGGCGCCGGGCCTGGGGACAGATCGGCGGGGCGGGTTACGCGTACGAAGCCGGCGAGGGACGCGTCGAACGCGCGAGGCCCGCGGCCTGGCGGGAGGGGAGATCCGTACAGCCCGTGAGCTTCACGGGGACGTCACTCAGGCATCGCTGAGGATGCCGCGGCAGGCTTCAACAGGAAGCGCTGGAAACGCGGCAGAGATCGATGTGGAGACACTCCACCAGAGGATGATCGCCTGTCACGGCAGCTGTTCTAGCACAGCGGCCAGGGCGACACCAGGAGGCCGCCGAGGGCTGAGACGCGACGGGAAGGCATCAGCCGGTATGTACGGACTTTGCTGCTTCGCCGTAACCTCGGCGCCGGGCCGAGAGCGAGAGAAGGAAGACGTGCGCGACTTCAGGGCGGGCGAGACAGTCGTACGGCGGGACGTGTACCGAAGTGGCCGGGTGTGGAGCGCGCAGGCGTTGCGCGTCATCGACGACAGCAGCGAGGCCCTGGTGAGCGCCTGCACTCCGGGTGCCGAAGCGCAGTGGCCCGCTCCGTACTCCCGGGCCCGTTCCACAGGCGACCGTGCGATGCGCATCGAGGCGTTCGACGCGATGGCCACCGGTGAGTGGGAGCTCGCACCCGGCCGGTGGCAGGAGACCGAGCTACTCCTGTGGAAGCCGCCTGCCGCATGGTTCAGCATCAATGCCTTCTACGCGCCGGGCAGCGACGACGGGAAAGGGCGCCGGCTGCGCAACTGGTACGTCAACTTCGAGCGGCCCAACGTCCGGACGGAGGCCGGGTTCGACACCTTCGACCTCACGGTCGACCTTGTGATAACTCCCGATCTCGCCGGCTGGGAATGGAAGGACGAGGATGAGTACGCACACGTGAGGCGACTCGGCATCGTCTCCGACACCGAGCACAGGGCGGTCGACGCCGCCCGCGCCGAGGTCCACGCCATGCTCGCCGACCGCACGGGTGTGTTCGCGGACGCCGAACGGTGGGCCGCCTGGCACTGGGAACCGACCTGGCCCACGCCACGACTGCCGTAGGCAGCGACGGCCGCAGGGGGCCGCACTGTGTCGGGCGAATACCGAGGCGTGCGCTCGAACGGCACGGTGTTTTGGGCGACGTTCGGGTTGGGTGATCTGGACGGCGTGGTTCGGCGCGGGGTTGTAGCCGTACGTTGTATCGGCATGAGACCCCGTATCGCTGTGATCGGTAGTGGCCCGGCCGGGCTTGCCTTCGCCCGTGTCCTGCACCGTCATGGGCACCCTGTCACCATCCTCGAACGCGATCGCGCCCGCGATGCCCGTCCCCCGGGCGGCACGCTGGACCTGCATGAGGGGCTGGGGCAGCTGGCATTGGCGAAGGCTGGTCTGCTGGAGGAGTTCCGTGCGCTGTCCCGACCCGAGGGGCAGGCCATGCGGATCCTGGACACGGACGGGACCGTCCTCCGCGATTGGCAACCCGGTCCCGACGAGGTCGCCAATCCGGAGATCGACCGCGGGCAGCTCCGTGACCTGTTGCTCGGGCCTCTGAACGTTCAGTGGGGGCGGGAGGTGACGGAGGTGGTGCCGGAGAACGGTGACGGTGTGCTGGTCCGTTTCGCGGACGGGCGACAGGAGACGTTCGACCTGGTGATCGGTGCGGACGGCGCATGGTCCCGGGTTCGCCGGGTGGTCTCCTCCGCGAGACCGCAGTACACGGGAATCACTTTGGTCGAGACCTCCTTGGACGAGGTCGACACCCGTCACCCCGATCTCGCCCGGCTGGTCGGTGACGGTTCCGTGGCCGTGTACGGCGTGAACCGTGCGCTCGTCGCCCAGCGCAACAGTGGCGGGCACGTCAAGGTCTACGCCCAGTTCCGCGTGGAGCTGGACCGGCGGGTGGGCCAGGATGCGGCCGATGCCGATGCCGATGCCGATGCCGATGCCGATGCCGATGCTGTGAGGTCAGGTCTGCTGGCCCGGTTCGACGGCTGGGCCGATCCAGTCCTCGAACTCCTGCGCCACGGTTCAGTCTTCGTTCATCGCCCCCTCCACGTCCTGCCTGTGTCCCACACCTGGACCCACGTCCCGGGGGTGACGCTGCTGGGTGACGCCGCCCATCTCATGCCCCCGTTGGGAGCAGGCGCCAACCTCGCGCTGCTGGAGGGCGCCGAGCTCGCGGAGTCCATCGCCGCCGTACCCGGTCCTGGAGATCTGGATGAGGCCGTCCGCGTCTTCGAGGAACGGATGTGGGCACGGGCCGGCAGGTGGGCGGAGATCACGATGGCCGGTCTGGAACGCCTTGTGAGCCCTGACCCCGCTCGGGCCCTCACCGTCTTCGACGAGGTCCAGCCTTCCTGACCGCCAGGCGCGGCCCGGCCGGGGCCGGCAGCGGGGCGGGTCCCCGTTCTGAGGATGCTGATGTGCCGGGCCACCATGTCACTCGCCCTTCTCCGCCGACCAGTTCAGTGTTCCGACCGTCCTGCCGGGCTGCGAACGTCAACCGGTCTCCGCCACCGCCGATCCGGAACAGGATCGTCCGACCATGGCCGACGGAGTTCATGCGTTCAAGAGCCCCCGCCGGGAGTAACCGTTACGCGGCACGCACCTCCGAGACCGCGGTCTCCCGTACGAAGTCGCGAACCGCGGTGTTGAACAGCTCGGGCTCCTCGACGTGTCCGAGGTGCCCGCTGTTCTCCAGCACCAGCAGCCGGGACCGCGGAATCAGACTGTGCAGCTCCTGACTCCGGCGCACACCGCAGATCACGTCGTAGCGGCCCGCGACCACCAGGGCCGGCACATCCACCTCCTTGAGGGCGGAGCGGTCGTCGAAGGTCTCGGGGGAGAGGTCCTCGTCGAGCCCGGAGATGAACGCTGCCCGGACCGCGTCCCGGAGCGGCGCCCACCGAGTCTCGTCGCCCCAGTAGTCCGCGAAGTACGAGGGCAGCACGCCGCGGGCGACCGCCACGGTGTCGGCGTCGTTCGACATGCGGGACATGGCGTCGAAGGCGGCCAGTACACCGGGCAGGCCGGGGTGGCCGGAGTACCGGGCGGCGAACTGTTCGACCATGCGGGCCGCTTCCGCCCCGTGCTCGGGGCCCGTGACGGGTGCTCCTTCGTAGAGGACGACACCCGCCAGCTGCCCCGGGCGGTTGACGGCGTGATGGGCGGCGACGAACGCACCGTGCGAATGTCCCAGCAGGTGCACTTTCGGAACGCCGAGACGGTTGATCAGCAGTTCCAGGAACCGGCTGTACCGCTCCCGGGTGTATCCGTGCGGATGCGAGGGGAGGCGGCCGGATTCACCGGTGCCGATGGGTTCGACGTACACCATGGTCAGGTGCTCTTCCAGGGCCGGCATGCGCAGGTATTCCCAGAAGATGCCGGGGCCCCCGGAGTGCGCCACGCACACCGGTCCGGTGCCGTGGACGTGGTAACGCTGGACGATGCCGCCGACCTCGAAGGAATGGGCGCCCCGGGGGATGCGGCCGGTGCCGTTCCGCGAGGGGGCGGTGGAATGCGCTGTGGTGCCCATGAAGGCCTCCGCGTCTAGGAAGGTGTCTTGACACCGAAACGAGATGCGGGGGGTCCCAGAGTTCGAAGACCGGTGTGTGATTGCCGTCACGATTGTGCGAGTCGATCTCACCGGATCGAGGCGCTCGACGTGTGGGTCGGGGTTTGAGTGCACGGAACGACACGTGCCGGGCGGACGCGGCGGTCGGCCGACGGATGCGTTTCAGCAGCTCACCACCTCTGGCGGACCGATCTCACGCTGTTGCGCTCACTCGGAGCCGGTCGGCATGAGTGAGCGACCGTCGTCGGCCGACGTGCCCCGCCCTGCGGTGACGGTCCGTCCTCAGGAGGACTCGACGGGGGAGTACATCACCGACCGCTGCTGCTTGTGGCGCCGGATACGCCCCTTGGCGACAAGCGATTCGAGGGTGTTGCGCACCACCTGAGGTGTCGGCGTCCGGTCAGGGTGCTTCTCCATGAGTTCGTCGCGCAGTTCCTTCGCGAGGCGCGGCTCGCTGTAGGTGCGAAGCAGCTCGAGCAGCATGTCTCCCAGCAGAGGCTGCCGCGACTTCTCCTTCGCGGCACTCTTCGCGGTGGACCCGGCGGACGATCCCTTGGCCGACGTCGAGCGCCGCGATGCCGCTTTGCCACTGGTGGCGCCCTTGGCACCTTGCTTCGTCTTTGTGAGCGAGGGCTCGTCCTGTGCCTGCTCGGGCAGGCGGGACGGATCCGACGAGCTCTCGGACCGCTCGGCCAGATGCATGATGTCCGACAGGAGGGTTTCCTCCTGCTTCAACATCCTGATCCTTTCGGCCAGTTCCTCCTGCAGACGGCGGTTTTCCTCCAGGTCCGACGCGGCTTGTTCCACATACCGCGATCGGAGCGTGGCGGTTGACTGGCTGGTCACAACCGGTCACTCCCTCGTGTTTGATTGATGTTTCCGCATGGTACCCACCCGGAAGCACCTTGCCGAAATGTGTGAGCGGTCGAAGACAGGCGATCGGGCGCGTGCCCCTGGAACAACCGCGTGCCCCTGAAACAGCAAGGCCGAACCGCCCACGGCGGCTTTCTCCGACACATGTCTGAGCCGACCCTGTCCGCCAAATCGTGGTCGACCCGGCCGGGGCTACCGCGCGGCTCGCTCACGTGCCTCCGCAGCGGCCTCCTTCGCGGACCCGCGGTGCAGCGGCCCGTGGCCGGGAAGGACGACGTCCGCGTCCACTTCCTCGACAACGGACAGGGTGCCGAGAGCGCGGGCACGGTCGGAGTGGAACATGCCGGACAGCAGTTGGGGGCCGGTGATGCGCGACGTGCGGTGCGCCGTCACGAGGGCGTCGCCGCTGACAAGGATCCCGCTCCCCGGCAGGTGGTAGGCACAGTGGCCCTGGGTGTGTCCCGGCGTGTGTACGGGCACGGGCGCACCGGGAAGGTCGAGCGCCCCTGGGGTGGGGAAAGCGCGCGGTTCCTGGACGGGGACGTGGGCGGTCCCGCCGGCTCGAAGGGCATGCACGGACCAGGGGAGTACGCCAGGTCGCCACGCCTGGGTGAGTACCTGCCCGACGGACACCTGATCGAGGAAGTCACGGCGGGCGTGGGGTACTTCGTCCGCGTGCAGGAGCACGGGTGTGCCGTACCCGGCACGCAGACGTTCGGCCGAGCCGATGTGGTCGTTATGGGCGTGGGTGATCAGGACGGCCGCCACGGCGTTCGGCGCCAGGCCGACGGCGTCCAGGGATGCGAGCAGGGCGTCGTGGTCGCCGGGATAGCCGCTGTCGATCAGGGTGCAGCTGTCACCCTCCTTGATGATCACCCAGTTGGTGTTGCTGCCGGAGACCAAGTAGATCTCGTCGTCGGCGCGGACGATGTCTTCGTCCCGCAGTGCCTTGTGCATGGTTGGTGCTGCGCCTCTCGATGCGGACGGGGGACGCGTCGGGAAACCTGTCGGCACCCGGACGACGACCGGGACAATGCGGTGCCGGGTATCTGCTGCCGGCACCGCGCGGCCGGTGGACAGCCCGCTCTCCACCATTTCGGCAGCGGCCACGCCCGGCACGTTACTCCGCGGCGCGCTCCAGGTCGGCCGGGCGGCTCCCGGTGGGCCGAGGATGATGTCGCCGACTTCCTCGGTGACCGCCGGGAACAGGCCCCTGTCCCACTCGGTCTCGGGCATGGCCGGATGGGCTGGGGTACCGGTGCGGTGGATGAGATCCGCGAACTTGCCGGATGAGGTGATGTCGAGGGCGCGCGCCGTCGGGATGTTGGGAACTCGTACCCAAGAGCATATGTGTGTGAGGTGAACATCGTTGATCGAGGCCGATGCGGTCGGCAGGTGTGAACCCTGCGTGCCGGTATCCCCTGTCCCTGACGCAGCGGGAGGCGCGGCCACTCGCGCGGGCGCTTTACGCATGGCGCCGCACGGCATACGGGCGTCACAAATACGGCAGTTTTCTGGCACCCGCCTCTGCATACAGTGCGCACGCGGAGGCTGCATCCGGCCTCCGGTCGCTGTATGACAGAGGACCAGGATGGCTCAGAAAACTATGGCTACGCCCCCCACGACCAGCTCCGGGGCGGAACTGCTCACCACCATCATGAGGGAACACCGGGCCGGGCTTGTCTCGTACGCGGAGAAGATGCTGGGCGACCACGGACTCGCGGAGGACGTCGTCCAGGAGACGATCATCCGCGCGTGGCGGAACATCGACCGTCTGCTCGGCATGGAGGGGTCGATCAGGGGCTGGCTCTTCACGGTGACCCGTCACCTCGTCATCGACTGGGTCCGTAAACCATACGCACGCAGGGAGGTTGCGGGCGCCACCTACAAGGATCCGTCCTCCGGGGACGACGGCACCGGGCCGGTGCGCGACGTCCTGATGGCCAAGCCCATGTTGCGCCGGCTGTCTCTCGAGCACCGCGCGGTTCTGGTCCACATCTACCTGTGCGACCGCACCATCAAGGAGACCGCCGGAATCCTCGGAGTGCCTGCGGGGACGGTCAAGTCGCGTCAGCACAACGCGCTTCGCAAGCTCCGCACCGGACTGCCGCCCAAGGCCGCCTGAGCTGCGCTCCCGGGCGCGCGGCTTTCCGCCGCGTCCGCCGTCAGTCCAGGGCCGGGCGCCCGGCCGGGCGGAGACACAACTCCAGTGTCGACGTCAGATGCCGTCGGAATGTCTCGGCCCGTGGGTGATGGCCCATGTCCTGGACGAGCACCGGCAACAGGTACCGCTCGGCGACGATCCACTCGGCGGCCTCCGTCGGTCCGCGGAACTGCCGCGGCCGGACGCCCGGACGAGGGGGCGGCAGGATGACCGCGCTGCTGTGCGGCGCGATCAGGGCGGTCGCCGCCTCGGCGCTGTACAGATAGTGCTCGAACATCCTGGCACGCGCCTGGGACCGTATCCCGGGTGCGTCCAGGGACGCGCTCAGCGATGCCGCGTATGTGCGTAGCAGCTCGTGGCAGGTGTAGCGGCCCGGGACAAGTTCGACGAGCATGTGGTGATCGGTCAGCTCGGCGATGTCCTCGAGCGCCGTGGGCAGGTCCGTGCCGGCCAGGCTGGCGGCGACCGGCACGGTGAGGTCGCGCGAGGGGTGGACGCTGAGTAGCCGGAACAGGCTCGCGGCGCTGCTGCTCAGTGCTCCGTACGAGCGGGAGAAGACACTGCGGGCGTCCGTGCGGGCGTCGTGGCTGGACAGGGCGACGAGGCTGTCCCGGTTCTCCCGCAGGTGGGTGACGAGCGAGGTCAGCCGGAACCGTGGCTGCACCAGCGCCCGCGTGCCCGCGACGGCCAGTGCCAGCGGCAGCCCCCCGCAGAGCTCGACGATCTCCTCGGCGGCGGAGCGCTCGGCTCTGATCCGGTCCGCGCCCAGCCGGCGGTCGAGGAGTTCCAGGCCCTCCTGGCGGGTCATGGGATCCAGCATGATGAGCCGGGCGTTGTCCGTGACGGCCAGGCCGTCCAGCCGGCGCCGGCTGGTGACGATGGCGAGAGAGCCCGGCGTGGCCGGCAGCAACGGGCGTACCTGTTCGCAGTCACGGGCGTCGTCCAGCACGATGAGCAGCCGTCGCCCGGCGATGGCGGCGCGGTACGCGGAACCGAGGGCGGCCTCGCTCAGGTGGTTCCGGTCCTGGTCGAGGCCGAGCGCGTCGAGCACTTCACGCATCGCCTGGCCCGTTTCGAGGGGCGGTCTCGATGCGTGGTAACCCTGGAGGTCGAGGTGGATCTGACCGTCGGGAAAGCGGTCCGAGACCATGTGGGCCCAGTGCACGGCCAGGGTCGTCTTGCCGATTCCCGCCATTCCGCAGATCGTCGCGGTCGTGGGACGGCTTCCGCCCTCCAGGGGCAGGAGTTTCAGACATTGGCGCAGCGCCTGTCTGCGCCCGGCGAAGGGGACGCAGTCCGCGGGCAGTTGGGCCGGCCCGGCGGTCTGCGTCCCCGGCTCAGGTCCGTCGTCCTTCTGCGGACTCACTCCGCGCCTCAGCAGGTGCTGCTGTGCGGCCCGCAGGCCGGGGCACGGTTCCACTTCCAGTTCGTCGGCCAGCGTGCGGCGGATGCTCTCGAACTGTTGCATGGCCTCGGCCCGGCGGCCGGTGGCCGCGAGGGCGGCGATGATCCGGGAGTGGATGGCCTCGTCGAAGGGGTGACACTCCACCGCACGTCGCAGAACGGTCAGGATCTCCTCGGTCAGCGCGGGTGCCGCGGTCAGTACGACGTCGGCGGCTTCCTTCGCCGTAGCCACGAACTCGTGCCCGACGGAGGTGAAGACGGGATGCGGGGCCACGTGGGTGCCGGCCGCGACCACCGGGCCGCGCCACAGACGGAGGGCGTCGATGAAGTCCCGAGCGCCCTGCGCGCGATCGCCGGCCTTGACCGCGAGCTGTGCCTGTGCGCGCAGGTCGCGAAAGTGCAACAGGTCCGAGGTGGAGGTGTCGGCCAGGAGGCGGTAGCCGTCGGCGGCGCGTACGAGGTGTGCCGCGTGCATCCGGCTGCGCAGTTGGGGCTCCAGTGTCCTGCGCAGTGCTCCGATGTGGCGGTGCACGACATTGACGGCGCTGGCCGGGGGGTTTTCGTCCCAGAGGATGTCCACGGCCTCGCTCACCGTGAGAGGCCCTGGGGCGCGGAGCAACAGCAGGGAGAGCAGGGCCAGCCTCTTCGGCGGGCCGATGGCGAGTTCGGCCTCACCACGCACGGCCTGCACGGTGCCGAGGATCGAGTAGCGCACTGTCGCGTCCATCTCGCGGCCGACCTCGCCCTTCACTACGTGTCGCTGCGGAGTTGTCCCGAACATTCGTCACCAGCTTAACAGGTGACGGAGTCGTTTCGTCGTGGTGCCTTACTGTCGTGCCGGTAAGCGGACCATTGGGTCCGTTTGATGATAGCCGCCCTGTCAGGTCTGGCTGCGGTCCGTGCGACGTCATTGGCGGATGACGCGTGACCCAGAGGTGTGTGGGCGAGCGACTGACTGAGGACTATGCCGGCCGCTGGTGCCCGGGGGGACCCCCGGCCCCAGCGCTCACCGACGGAGGTGATCAGCGCGAGGCCGGTGGTCATGGACGCCGGTGCCAGGGAGCCCTGATGGTCGATACGGGCGGTGGCCGCGTGCCTGACTCCTGCGGGCAGGACACGCGCGGCGATGATCCGGGCGAGCGCGCTGACGGGGGGGGATTGAGCAGGAAGGCCGAGCGCGAGGACAGCTGGGAGCCGGTCGGTGAAGACGCCGCCGAGCAGCGGGCCGACGATGCTCGCGGTTCCGTACGTGGAACCGAACATGCGGGATGTGCTGGGCGGGGCGGGGTGGCCGGGGTCAGACGGTGATCGTCTTGTACTCGGTGTACGCGCCGAGCCCGACGGTGCCGTACTCGCGCCCGATGCCGCTGGCCTTGAAACCTCCGAAGGGGCCGTCGAACGCGACGGAGGCACCGTTGACGGTGACCGTGCCGGTGCGGATCCGGCGGGCGACGGCCAGAGCGTGGTTCTCGTCCCGGGACCAGACGCCGCCGGACAGCCCGTACTCGGAGTCATTGGCGATACGTACGGCATCGTCTTCGTCGTCGTAGGCGATGACGACCAGAACCGGGCCGAAAATCTCCTCCTGCGCGATGCGCATGGAGTTGTCGACGTCGGCGAACACGGTCGGGGTGACGTAGTTGCCCTTCTCGAGGCCTTCGGGAATCTGCGGACCGCCGGTCACCAGGCGGGCGCCTTCCTCGATGCCCAGATCGATGTAGTCACGTACCCGCTGCTGCTGGTCCCGACGGATCATCGGGCCGATGAACGTGTCCGGGTCGTTGGGGTCACCGACCTTCAGTGACTCCACCAGCTCCTTCAGCGCCGTCACGACCTCCGCGTACTGGGAGCGCGGCGCGAGGATCCGGGTCTGCGCGATGCAAGCCTCGCCGTTGTTGAGCAGTGAACCGTACTTCAGCCCCTGTACGGCCGCGGCGATGTCGGCGTCCGGCAGGATCACCGCGGCCGACTTGCCGCCCAGCTCCAGGCTGACCCGCTTGAGCTGCTCGCCCGCGATCGACGCGATCCGTCTCCCGGCCTGCGTCGAACCGGTGAAGGCGATCTTGTCCACCTCCGGGTGCGACACCAGGTACTCACTGGTCTCCCGGCCCGCGGGCAGGACACTGATCACGCCCTCCGGAAGGCCGGTCTGTTCCAGCAGCTCGGCCAGGAATCCCATGCTCAGGGAGTTCTCAGGCGACACCTTCAGCACCACCGAGTTTCCCGCGAGCAAAGCGGGAATGATCTTCGAGGTCGCTGCCGAGAACGGTGAGTTCCATGGAATCACCGCGGCCACCACTCCCACCGCCTCACGGCGCACCACACTGCGTACCGGCGCATCGGGGTCGGTGGGCGTCAGGGTCTCCTCCCAGCCGAACTCCTCCGCGCCGCCTTGAGGTAGGCGTTCGCCTGTCGCGTCAGACCCGGCTGGCCTGCCAGGGTGAACCATCCCGCGGAACCGTTCTCCGCCGCCGTCAGAGCCGCGATCTTCTCCGCGTTCGCCTCACGGAGCGCGTTGAACCGGCGGAGCAGGGCGATCCGTACAGACGGTGCCGTCCCCCGCCACCCGCCGTCCTCGAAAGCGGCGCGCGCGGCGGCCACCGCGCGGTCCACATCGGCCGGCAGCGCCTGCGCGGCCCGGCCGATCACGGACTGGTCGTGCGGGGAGCGGATGTCCAACAGTTCGGCGTTGCTCGGTGCGGTCCAGGAACCTGCGATGAAGAGCCTGCCATACGTGATCATTTCTCTTCTCCCCTTCAGGGCGTCGGGTGAAGGCGCAGGAGGTCTGTAGAGACTCCGCGCTTATCTGTCACTCGACTGTAGCGGTTATAGGCATTAGTTACACACGAGCGAGGTGATAGGTGAGGTATCTGCCCCACCGGGGATAGGGTGGCGGGGTGAGAGCCGACGCAGTACGCAACCTGGAAACCGTCCTGACCACCGGAGCCCGCATGCTCGCCGCCGATCCGGGTGTGAGCATCGCGAACATCGCAGGCGAGGCCGGGGTGGACCGACGTACCGTCTACCGGCGGTTCGCCTCCCGCGAGGAACTCCTCGCGGCCATCTACGAATGCCGGCTGGAAGCCATCGAGCGGGCCATCGAGGACGCGAGGCTGGGCGAGGCCCCGGTCGCCGTGGCTCTGCACCGCTACGTGGAGAACATCATCGGCGTCAACCGCATGTGGCCGGTGGAACTGACCCGCATGCTCTCCGACGACAAGGTCCGCGCGCGGCGGGATGTGTCGAGCAGGAACGTCGACACCTTTCTCCGGCGCGCCGCCGATGAAGGTCTGCTCCGCGCCGACGCACCGGAAGGGTGGGCGGCTGCTCTGCTGCCCCAGCTGATGCACCTCGTTGCCCAGAAGATGCCCGGTCTGAACGCCGCACAGGCGGCCGACGTTGTTGTCGACACGTTCCTGCACGGCATGGGAGCGTCCTGACGCGTGGCATTCTCCCGCTGTCGGACGTCCCCGCGGCACCGCCCGCTCCTGCGGGCCGAGTGCGCCGACAGCGTCCGCGGCGTAGTGGCTGATCAGGGAGGACATCACGGAACCGAGCACCGGGACGCCCACCGCACCACCCACGGACTGGAAGGGGGTGACCGTGGAGGAACCCTGCGCCTGGGGCGCCCGGGGTCACCTGAAGTTCTGCGTACAGTGCACGAGGTTGTGCAGCGTCATGCCGACGGCCGAGGCCCATCAGCACCATGAAGATCGCGACCTGCCGGCACGGGGTGTCGTACCGGAGCACGCCGCGCAGGCCGACGCGCGCTGTCAGCGGCGCACCGCCGGCCGCAGCCACCACGCCCTGGGACGAGCAAGCTGCCCGCGGCCACGACAGCGCTACGAGAATGGCGCCGGGCCGTCACCGGTGACCGGCACGACGGTGAACTCGCTCTCGTGAGCATGGCTGGCCGGCTCCAGGTGGACCCGCCGCACCTGACCGTTGGGCATGCCCAGGCGTAGCTCGGCACTGTCGTTCAGGTCGAAGACCCGACTTGTGGGTACACCCCGCAGGCTGCCGTGCCACCCGTCGTGTCCGGCCGTGACCAGATGGGCCTCCACCGGGATCTGCAGGCGCCCCGCGACAAGCACCGCGTCTCCCTCGTACCGAGTCGTCATAGCCACCACGGTCGCGCCGCTCCCACGGGGCAGCAACCGCAGTGCCCAGGTCAGATGGCCCGCCCGTCCCTCAGCGCCCCGGTGAGCTGTGCTCCGGACGCCACACCCAGCCGGGGGAATACACGGTACGAGATACGCCCCGATGGTCCGGGGGAGCGAGATGGAGCCGCTCGCCGATCTGACGACTCGATCGAGCCCGTGGCCGGCCGGCCTGGCGATGCGCGGCTCCTGCGGACTGTGGAGATCGCGGCGCTGCAGTCCTGCGAGTAACGGGGCGCGGCGTTCTGGGCGGCGCGAGCCACGGCCGAACCACGGGCGAGTGGCAGGACCGCACCCCGGACCCGAAGCAGAGCCCGTGTCCACCGCCACCAGATCTTCCCCGAGCTCGGCATCACCTCCCGGGCCGCACCGCGCGACGCACTCGTCGCCCTCGACGCGAACGGAAGCCACTGAACCGGCGCCCCCGCGCCTGGGCCAGACCGGATTACAATGGACCGGACAGTCTATTCTGCGGAGGTGTCATGGCCGGCGAGCTGACGGCGAAGGGGCGGGCCACTCGCGGCCGGATCGTCGAGGGAGCCGCGACGGTGCTGCGGGAGAAGGGTGTCGCTGCGGCGACGCTGGACGACATCATGGCGCGGACCATGACGAGCAAGAGCCAGCTGTTCCACTATTTCCCGGCCGGCAAGGACGAACTGCTGCTCGCGGTGGCCCAGTTCGAGGCGGACCGGGTACTCGACGACCAGCAACCGTATCTCGGCCGGCTGGACTCGTGGGAGTCCTGGTACCAATGGCGGGACGTGGTGATCGAGCGCTACGAGGCCCAGGGGGAGCAGTGCCCGCTCGGATCGCTGTTCCTTCAGGTCGGGCGCTCGACCCCCGGGGCGCGGGCGATCGTGTCCGGCCTGATGAGCCGCTGGCAGGACAGTCTGGAGGCGGGTATCCGGGGGCTGCAGACGGCGGGCCTGCTCCCCGCCGGAGTCGATGCCACCCTGCGGGCCGCGGCGCTGCTGGCCGGCATCCAGGGCGGGGTGTCGATCCTGCTGTCGACGGGCCGGTCCGACCACCTGCGGGCCGCGCTCGACCAGGGGATCGCGGACCTGCGAGGTGCGGCCCACGCGATGGCGTGACGCCGTAACGCCCTTTCGGCACGCACCCCGTTGGTACGCCCCCTTCGGTATGCACCTCTTCGGTACGTGTTCCGGCGCGGCGGTCCGTGAACCGCCGCGCCGCGCGGACCTCAGGCGTACGAGCCGCCGTCCACCGAGAGAGTCGAGCCGGTGATGTACGCGGACAGAGGGCTGGCCAGGAAGGCGACGACGTCGGCGTACTCCTCCGGGCGCCCGATCCTGCCGACATCGTTCGGCGCGAGTTCCGCGGTCAGGCGGGGTTCGATGGCCTCCCAGGTCTCCCCCCATCCGTTCTGCCTGCCGAGCGCCAGCAACGGTTCCATGGCCTGCGGGGTCAGAATGCCGCCTGCGGCAACGGTGTTGGAGGTGATTCCGGAAGCCTTCAACTCCCTTGCGAGCGACTTGGCGAGGGAGTTGCGCGCTCCGTTCGTCGCCGCGTAGTGGGGCTGGGACGCCGCGGGCTTCTCGCCGGTCAGACTGCTGATCTGGATGACCCGCCCCCAGCCCCGCTCCCGCATGGCAGGGACGAGGCGTTGGATCATCCGCACGCTGGTCAGGACGTTGGTGTTGTAGGTCTCGGCCCACTGCTGTGTCGACGCGGTGGTCCAGCCGAGACTCATGTCGTAGGCGCCCACGTTGTTCACCAGGATGTCGACCGGGCCGCCGGCGACAGCCGCGGCGTGCACCGCGTCGGCGCCCGAGTCGGTTCCCAGATCCCCGATCGCGACCGAGGCGTCTCCGCCTGCCGCATCGATGGCCTTGGCAACCGCCTCGGTTCTGGCCGCGTCCCGCCCGTGCACGACCACGGTGGCTCCTTCCGCCGCCAGTCGCCTGGCGATCGCCTCGCCGAGACCGCTGCTCGATCCCGTTACGAGCGCGCGTCGGCCGTTCAGCTGAAGGTTCATCGGTGATTCCTTCCAGAACCCGTCTGGTCTGCTTGGTCCATCCCAGCGTCTGCTTCGAAAAATGGACCTGCAAGTCCAAGAATGGGATCCACGGACTCCGCCGAGAGGCAATCGGCTCCGAGCGGGCCTTGGAAGTGCTTGCGGAGGGATGAGGGCGCGACGAGGGGCAGCAGGACTGCGAGCATCCTGCCGCTCCCGGGTTTCGGACGACCGAGACGCCTTTCGCGTCATCGCTCTGGCAGGTGATGGAAAGGAGGGGGAGGCGAGAAAAGTCGCCACTTTGAGCGCTGACGAATTGGAGTCGGTGGTGTGGTGTGTCAGGAGAGCGCGGCAACCTCCAGAACGGCGGACGTGAAGGCGTCGGGCCGTTCCTGGGGAAGGTTGTGTCCGGCGCCGGGGACTACGTGATGCACGCGGGGGCCAGTGAAGTGGGACGCCGACGACGTCCCGTCGGTCCATGGGGTGACCCCGTCGGCCTGGCCGTCGAGGGTGACGGTCGGCACGGTGATGGGCGGCTGCTCGGCCAGCCGCTTCTCGATGCCGGCGTACCGCGGGTCGCCGGGCGCGGCGCCGAGCCGGTGGCGGTAGCTGTGGATCACGACGTCCACGTAGTCGGGATTCGTCCACAGGGCCGCCGCCTCGTCGAGCTCCGCCTCGGTGAACCGCCACTCCGGTGAGTTGCGGTGCCAGACGACCCGGGCCAGCTCCTTTCTGTTCAGGTCGAGCCCCGCCCGCCCGCGCTCGGTGAGGAAGTAGAAGAAGTACCAGTAGCCGTTTTCGAGTGAGGGAGCCAGTGGCTGCCGGGCGGCGGCGATGTTCTGGATCAGGTAGTTGTTCACCGAGACCAGGCCGATGCAGCGTTCCGGCCACAGGGCCGCGGCGACGTCTGCGGCGCGCCCGCCCCAGTCGTATCCGGCGAAGATCGCCCGGCGGATCCCGAGGGCGTCGAGTAGGGCGATGTGGTCGGCGCCGAGCGCGCCCTGCTGGCCGGACCGGAAGGTGTCCTCGCGACGGAAGTGCGTCTCGCCGTGGCCGCGCAGGTGGGGGATGAGGCAGCGGTAGCCCTGGCGGGCGAGCGCGGGAGCCACCTCGGCGTAGGAGCCGACCGGGCTGAACGGCCAGCCGTGGCCGAGGACGACGGGTGTGCCGTCGGTGGGGCCGGTCTCGTGATAGGCGATGTTCAGGACGTCCGTACGCGCATGACGTACCGGTCCCAGCCCATGTCCTGGTCCGGGCGCCCCCGCACCCGTGTCGCTTCGGCCGGTTCCGGGCGCCCCCGCTGCGCCGGTGGCCGGGCTCGCGCCGCCCGCGAGGATTCCGCCGACCCCGGCAGCCGCCGTGGTCATTGCCTGGGTGAGTCTCCGTCTGCTGATCATGTCGGCTCTCTCACTCTCGTCAGGGTTTCTGTGGCACTTTCGGTGCCCACACATGTTCGTCACTCGTTTGATCGGCGCCGAGAATTCTTGATGCGGCAGGCATATCAAGGAGGCTGGGTTTCCCGCAGGCGCTCTGGCGGCCTGGCGCACAGGTGCACATGCGGGCAAGCAGGTCGGCCGCACTTCCTGGGGGCAGGCAGGCGCAGGTACGGGCAGCAGGCAGACGCACAGGCGGGCTCCGAGGATCCCTGAAGGGTTGCCCTCACAACGGAGGAAGTGTGTGACGGCAACCGCACGTTCCCGCTGCCGGGGCCCAGCCAGTCACCGCCCTGACAACGGGAGTCTCTCTCACTGGATCAACGGTCCGGGACGTGGGCAAGGTTCACCGCCCGGTCAGGTTTTCCCCGATCCGCCGTTCTTCGCGGTCTGAAAGCATCCCTCGATCGTCCACCGGCGGCCAGCCACGGTAGGGAGGGTGTTGAGGGTGGTGTCTTCGGGTGCGAAGCACACGTAGTAGGCGATCTCGGTGGGATCGTTGATGCTGCTGCGGGCCAGGGCCCAGTGCTCGACGCCCTCCTCGCGCCAGGGGCGGATCGGGGCCCGGGTCCAGTCACAGACACGCTCGCCGGGGCCCCCGCCCGCGTGAACGCCGCTTCCACGCCTGCCGGGGCAGGCCCGGACCCAGCCCTGACCGGCGGAACCCGCGCGTACGGATTTCTCAATCCGCTCGACGCGCGGGTTCCGGGCGTTATGCCGGGCCGCTCCCTGGCCGCGCGCGAACGGGGCGGACAGAACCGCAGGGCAAGCGAATTCCGGAGACGGTGGGACTCTTCGCTGCCGATGAGAAGTCAGCTGGTCGTGCTGGGCAGGATCTGGATCGTGCCGCCGACCGCTCGCTCACCGGTGGCGTCCGATGGCCTGTTGACCAGAACACCGCCCACGGCCATAGCGGTCGAGCCGCCGCCGTCGAGATTGAGCGCGTTCACAGCGCCGAGCGAGCGCATGAAGACGGCGGCCTCGTGGAGCGTGAAGCCTTCACTGCCACCGGACTGGCGGCCGTCCACCGTGGCCAGGATGAGTCGGCCCCTGGCGTCCACGCCGGCCATGGTGCGCGGCTGGCGGGTGTTCGCCCACGCGTAGCCGAAGGACAGGTCGGCTGGGTCGAGGACGCCCTCGCTCGCCGCGTCGATGGCGATACGGCCGTTGTGCAGGAGAGTGGGGGCGGCGCTGACGATGCTGTCGTCACGGTCCAGCCGCACGCGCCGGCCGTCCTTGTCGCGGATGGTCTCCTGCACGTCGATCCGGTGTCCGGTGCGGGCGTTGGCGGTCAGCCAGTCGGCGGCCGTTCCGATGCCCTGGAATACCGTTGCGCCGGCCGGAACGGTGCCTCCGCGCGATCCGACCGACACCACACGTGCGTCGGCGTCCACCACGACCTGCGTGCCGGCCCCGGTGGGCAGCGGCGCGCCCCACTCGTCGGTGAACTGCACCAGGTCGTTCGTCAGGTGGCAGGTGACGTCCTGCCAGGGCCGCTCGCTCGGGGTCCCGCCCGGCCTGCCGCAGTCCCGGATGAGACCGGGTACTCGGTTGATGCCCTGGGCCTGGTAGCGGGCAGCGCCCACGCGGATCGTGAGAGCCGTCGTCAGGTCCGCCACCCGCACGTGCCGGCCGCCGTCCCCGATGATCAGCGCCGCACGCGATCCGGTGGCCATCGACTGCAACTGACCGTGGTCCGCGCTGATACCCGCCTGCGTGCCCTGGACGCCGTCGGCATCGGCGGTGACGAAGAACCCGGCGTTGACACCGACCAGGGAGCCGAGCTTCGCAGCGACCGACGAAGTGGTCGCCCGCTGGGCAACGTTGCCGTCATGGGTGCCCTCGACGGTGCCGGTGAAGACGCGCGGATCGACGATCGCGACGTGTACGTTCTCCCGGTCGGCGGGCTGCTCGGCGTCGTAGCCTGTCCAGTCCACCGCAGTGCGGAAGCCTGCCGCCGCGAGCGCCTGCGCGGCGCTCTGCGTGTCGGCCTGGGTGGAGTACGACCCGATTCGCATTCTTGCGCCCATGACACCTCGCGGGGTGTCGGTGTAGTGGGCCCAAAGCACCGTCTCCACCCGCGGGTCGAAGCCTCTGGCGCGCAACTGCTTCGCCGTGGTGTCGGCCCAGCTCTTCGATCCCACCGATGCCCACGCCGCGGTGCCGCTCAGGCGGCCGGTGGTCGGGGCCTGGATAGTGATCGTCCAGACGGGCTTGGCGGCGGGGTTGACGATGGTGGCGCTGCGCATCTGCACGCCCGGCGCGATGGTCCGTGCCGTCCACGAGGGAACGCCGGTCGCTTGGGCGGTCATCGTGGGGGCGGGCGCTGCGGCCTGCGCCGTCTCCCAGATCCCGCCCGGGGTGATAAGTGCCAACGCGGCTGCCGTGCTCATCAGAATGCGTGCCCGTAGCGCGGACCGGTTATGGTCGCGAGTCATGGTTCCCCTCATTCCCGTGGCACGCGAACAGGCGCATGCCATGTCTTTTCATCCGGCTCCGTGAGAGATCTCATCTGCCGCACGGACTGGCGCGCAGCCCCTGACGCGGCAGCGTCCGAAACAGTCGGTGAACAACTGGGCAGAGTGCACGGGAAGACGGCGGCCTTGCTGCGAGAGTCCAGAGCACAGCCGGCATGCCCCAGGACAACGCGGCCGGAACGGCCACGTCAGCAGCAACCTGCCAGTGGCTTCGGCAGACCGAAGGTGCCGATCAGCAGATGAGGCACTGACTCAACCACCACGACCAGCCCGCGGCAATCGCCCCGGATCGCGCTGCCACTGGATCAGTCGGACTCGTGCCCCGAACTGTGAACGCGGCCCTGCTGGTACAGCCACGCGGCATTACTAGGGCGTGTAGGGAAAGTGCTGGTCACAGCTACCTTTTGAGAGCTGTGACCAGCACGGTCGCTTCTGGAACGGCAAGTGGCCGGTCAGCGCCGCACCAGCAGGTCGATCACGCCCGTCAGGTCCTCCTCGCCGCTGCCCCCGGCCAGGCGGCGCCGCATCAGCTCGAAGTAGGGGCTGAGCAGTTCCGGGCTGACCCCCTGCTGCTCGGCGGTGCTCAGGAAGGTCGGTGTGCCGGCCACCTGCATGGCGAGGTTGGAGACAACGCCCTTGGTGTAGTCGCCGCTCCGCAGCTGGTCGGCGGTCTGGTGAACTGACGGGGCCATCGCGACGAGCCAGTCGGCGAGCAGCGGGGCGAGCGCCGTGGGGTCGATGTCCTCCTTGCGAATCAGGGCGAAGGCGTGCGCGGCCCCGGCGAACATTCCGTACATGGCGCTGAGCAGGGCAACGTCGTGCAGGGCTGCGAAGCCCGCGTCCTGGCCGACGTAGGTAGTGCCGACCGGGATGCCCAGGGTCTGCTGGTGCCGCTCGAACAGCTCTGGCGAACCGCTGTAGAAGACGTAGCCGCCGGCTTCCGGGACTCCGATCATTGGCGGGACGGCCATGATCCCGCCGTCCAGGTAGCGGGCGCCGCGCTCGCGCGCCCACTCGGCACGGGCGCGGGCCTGGGCAGGAGTGCTGGTGGTCAGGTTGACCAGGTCCTTGTCGGCCAGGTCGGTGCCGGCCAGCACCTCGTCGACCGAGGTGTCGTTCAACAGACAGACGACGACCAGGGTGTTCGCCGCGACCGCCTCAGAGGCGGTGTCCGCGACCTTTGCCCCCTCGGCGGCGAGCATCGTGGCGCGGGCCGTGGTGCGGTTCCAGACGGTGAGTGGGTGGCCGGCGGCAAGCCAGGTACGGGCCAGCGCGGTGCCCATCGCGCCGAGGCCGAGCAACGTCACGGGAGTCTTCTCAACAGTGTTCTGTGCCATACCGATTAGGCTGGTCACAAGTCCGGGGGCGATCAAGTACGCACTTGGCAGTGGGTGATTACCTCGAGGTGAGCGAGCACGTCGGAAGGGTGGGGCATGACAACGCTGAACCGGCCGGGCACACCAGACGGACACGTCTGCGGGATCGACACCGCGATGGAGGTGATCGGCGGCAAGTGGAAGGTGCTGATCCTCTGGGCGCTCCACGAGCACCCCTTCCGTCGCTTCGGCGAGCTGCGTCGACTGCTTCCGGGGATCACCGAGAAGGTGCTGGCCTCTCACCTGCGTGAGCTGGAAGCGGACGGTGTCGTGTGCCGCGTCTCCTACGACGAGGTGCCGCCCCGCGTCGAGTACTCGCTGACCGAGGACGGCAAGCGCCTCAACGACGCACTCCAGCCGTTGGCCGCCTGGGGTCGCGAGCGGCCGGCCGGTCGAGGGCTGGAGGAGAAGCCAGGCCAGGGCCTGTTGTGAACCTGCTGGGCACAACCACTCGTTGATGGCCGTGACCTTCTGGAGATCCCCCTTTTTCGGGCGCCCGCGGCGTGCTGATGGACGCGGCAGACGGTGGAGTCCAACGCTGACGCGACCCAGGTGACCAGTCCCTTCACGTTGGCCGCGGTCTGGAGCTGTTCCAGGATCCGCCTCCATGTCCCGTTGCGCTGCCATTGCCGGAACAGGTCGTAGATCCGGTCCCACGGGCCGTATTGCTCGGGCACGTCCCGCCAAGGTGTTCCGGTGCGCGTATGCCACCGTATGCCGTCGATCAGCTGCCGCCTGGTCCGTATCGGCGGCCGCCCCGGCTTCTTCCCGCGCGACAGCAGCGGCTCCAGCCGCGACCACTGCGTATCCGTCAGGTCTCCACGAATCACAGCACCCGGTCATCCACAAGCAAGATCCACTTTCGCAACGGACCCTCGCGCCTGAGAGGCGCGTCGGCGGCCTTCTCGCAACCTTTCCGTGAGCGGCCGGCGGGCCGCACGGGCTCGGACAGCGTGCGGTCGGCCGCTGCCCGGATCAGAAGCGGTCGACGTCGACGACGGCCTGGGCGAAGGCGGTGGGCGCCTCCTGCGGCAGGTTGTGGCCGATGCCCTTCAGCAGCCGGTGCTCGTAGGCGCCCGTGAACCGGTCGCGGTACGAGGAGCCGTCACCGGGCGACGGTGTGAAGGGGTCGCGTTCGGCGTCGAGGGCGATGGTGGGCACCTTGACGAACGGCCGTGAGAAGAGCTGCTTCTCGTAACGGTCGTAGCGGCGCTCGCCATCGGCGAGGCCGAGCCGCCAGCGGTAGTTGTGGATGACGATGGAGGCGTAGTCCGGATTCTCGAACGCGTCTGCCGTGCGCTGGAAGGTGGCGTCGTCGAAGTCCCAGGTCGGCGAGACGGTGTCCCAGACCAGCCGGCACAGATCCGGCCGGTACTCCTTGTTCTCCATGGCGCTGCGGCCCCGCTCGGTGGCGAAGTAGTACTGGTACCACCAGGTGTGTTCGGCCGCCGGGGCCAGCGGCCCCTTCTGGGCCTCGACGTTGGTGATGAGGTAACCGCTCACCGACACCAGCGCCTTCACTCGCTCGGGCCACAGGGCCGCCATGATGTCGGCGGTGCGCGAACCCCAGTCGAAGCCGGCCAGGACCGCCTTCTCGATCTTGAGGGCGTCCATCAGGGCGATGATGTCGAGGGCGATCGCCGACTGCTGGGCGTTGCGGAAGGTCCTCGATGAGAGGAAACGCGTCGTGCCGTGCCCACGCAGGTAGGGGACGATGACGCGGTAGCCCAGGTCGGCCAGCAGCGGAGCCACATCGACGTAGCTGTGGATGTCGTAGGGCCAGCCGTGCAGGCAGATGACGACGGGGCCGTGGGCGGGGCCCGCCTCCGCGTAGCCGACGTCCAGCAGGCCCGCCCGGACGTGCTTCACCTTACTGAAAGACGTGTGAGTGCCGGAGGCCACCGGCGGGACCACCGGGGTGGGCTTGCCGTTCCCCGCCCCTTGGGCCGTGGAGGCATGGGCTGTCTGCAGGCCGGTCAGCGAGACCGCCGCCGCGCCCGTGCCCAGGCCGACGACCTTGCTGAAGGTACGCCTGTTGATCATGTGAAACCCTTCGTTCTGTCGGTGAACTGCCGTGGTGCGGTTGGGTAGAGGTGCGTACAGCCGGATCGCTCCGGGTCGGGCGGTACCGGTCGCGGGGCCGTCCGGTGAGCCGTTACCGGCCGGGCACGGGTCCCGGACCGTTCGCTCAGTCGGACGGCACCTCGGGCCGTGCCGAGTCGAACCGGAAGCCGGTCCCCGGATGGTGTGCCGGGCGAACCCGTCCAGCATCCGGTGGATGTCCAACGACAGCACAGGGAGATCCCTGGACGCCGCGTGTCGGGCCCGTGCACCGGTTCGGTCGCCGCTCATGACGGGTGTTCCTTCCGTTCGGCGGGGCCGGCGTCACACAGTCTCGTCCGGCGGACCGACCGGCGCATCAGTCAGTTGACGGTGATACCTCCCCGACATCCGCTGGTTGTGGGCCGCGAACACCGAGTGCCTCGTCCGCATCGGCGGTGCATCGCCCGTCGTATGAGCGGCCACAAGAACCTTTGCCCCCGGAGTCGCGTTCAGGAGCACATGTGGGCGGCGCCGAGCGTTGAGTCATTCGACTGTTTCGGGTCCGACGGGGCCGGACCACTCTTGAGCGGTCGCCCGCATGTCGGTGCCGGGTGCTCATCCATACTCGGAGGGCTCAGCCGTGAACCGTACCCCCGTTGTCTTCATCCACGGCGCGTGGTTGCACGCGCTGTCGTGGGAGGCGTGGGCCGAGCGTTTCACCCGCCGGGGCTTCATCACCTTCGCCCCGGCGTGGCCGGGGGAGGCCGCGACCGTACGGGAGACGCGCGAGCGCCCCGACGAACTCGGCGCGGCCGGTCTGGACGCTCTCACCGATCACTACGGGCGGATCGTGCGGTCGTTCGACAGTTCGCCCGTGCTCGTCGGGCACGCGGTCGGCGGGCTCATCGCGCAGCACCTCATCGGGGCGAATCTGGGCAGGGCGGCCGTGGCGATCGCGCCGGCTCCCCTCAACGACGTCCCGTCGACTGCCTCCTCCTCCCAGCTGTGGACCCCCGGGGCGGGGGATCCGGTGCACGGGTCCGGGCTGGTGTCCGTGTCACGGGAGCAGTTCCGGCACGTCTTCGCCAACACGGTCGGACAGGAGGAGTCCGGCAGGCTCTTCGACCGCTATGTGGTGCCCGCGCCGCGTCGCCTCCTCACCGACCTCGGCCACGGCAGCGCCGTCCGGCACCCCCGCGCGTTCGCGGACACCGGCAACGCGGCGCGCGGGCCGCTGTTGCTGGTGTCCGGGCAGGAGGACCGGATGGTGCCCGACTCCGTGAACCGCGCGGCGTACAAGCTGTACGGGGATTCCAGGGCCATGAGCGATCTGAAGCAGTTCGCGGACCGGGGCCACTCGATGGTCGTCGACAGCGGCTGGCGCACGCTCGCCGACTACGTCCTCGGCTGGCTCGACGCCCACGGTGTCCACGCGCTCGCGGCGGAGCGCTGAGCGGAGCCCTCGCGGAGGCGCGGCGGGTGTGACACCGGCTCTCCCCGCTCTGCCGGGAGCCAGGTGTCACACCATGGGACTGACGGGCCGCTCGTCGCCCACCAGGGCACGGCCGTACATCTCCCTGGCGAGGCCGGGGTTCAGCGTGGGGTGCCGGGCCGCCGTCTCCAGGTCTCGCCAGTAGCGCTGGATGGCATCGGCACGGGAGAAGCTGCTCGCCCCGCTCACTGTGAGCAGCAGTTGTACCGCCTGTCGCAGACATGTGGAGGCGTGCCCCACGTCCATGCGCACCCGTGCCCGGTCCAGCAGGGCCGGGGTGCCCGGAGACGCCGCCGCCGCATCGACCGCTTCGGCGGAACGCTGGATGTGCAGGCAGGCGGAGTCGATCAGCGTGGCCGCGTCGGCGAGGGCCGCCTGGACACTGGGGGAGTCGGCCAGCCGGCGATGGAGGGACATGGCCATCGGCTTGCCGCCCTCGACGGCCTCCAGCGTCATACGGAAGACCGCCCGGGCCGCCCCGAGCATCGGCGCAACAGAGGTCAGCGTCATGGATCCCGGCGCGACCCGGTACAGGGGCTCGTCACCCCGCTCGTCACCCGACACCACGTCGGAGAAGGCCCGGACCCGGTGGTACGGGACGAAGACGCCGTCGGCGACGACCGTGTCGCTGCCCGTGCCGCGCATACCGGCCATGTCCCAGGTCGCCTCGATGGCAAGTTCGCTCATCGGGAAGAGCGCCACCCCGGGTTCGGTCCCGTTCGCGTCGGCCCGGGCGAGAGGCACACCGAGCACAGCCCATTCGGCCTGGTGGCAGCCGGAGGCCCATGACCACCTGCCCGAGACCCTGAGCCCGTCCTCGACCTGCTCCGCGGTGGCCCCCGCGCTGCTGAACACACCGCACATGGGGACGTCCGGGCTTTCGCCCCAGAGGTCGAAGCGGGCTCTCTCCCCGAAGGACGCGGCGATCTGCTGGGCCCCGTAGGAGAGCATGACGACCCACGCGCTCGACGGGCAGGCCAGGCCGATCTCGGCCAGGACGTCGACACAGGCGGCGATCGGGAGTTCGTGCCCGCGCAGGCGCCTGGGAACAGCCAGCCGGAACATGCCGGCGGCCAGCAGTGCCTGGCCCGCCTCAGGGGTGAGCCGGCTCTCGCGCTCGGCGTCCTCGGCATCGCGGAGCAGCACGGGGGAGAGGGCACGGGCGGCCGCGACGAGCGGCTGGACCGAGTCGCGGGGCGGGGTGTTCTTCTGAGTGTCCAACCGATTCATCGCTGCTCCAGAGTGCTTCAGCAGAGCCCATGCGGACCCTTAGGTCCGCTTGATGTCTCAAGCTACACGGATCCGGCTGAGGGGAATGCCCGGGTCGCTCAACCAGCTGGATCTGCCACGCTTCCACGTGAGGGGCCCTTCGGAGACGCTGTTCGAGGAGGCGTACGACTGGGCGCGGCCGATGACTGATGCGGAGTGCACCCTGCGCCATTTGGTCGGCCTGGACGTGAACATGGCCGTCGCCGCCGGCGCGAACGGGCTGATATGTCGGCCTCGGTGAGCCTACCCACGTCAAGAACCGGTGTTCGACCCGAAGCTGCCCGGCTAAGGCTCTGACCGGGAAGGTTCGCCGGGTCCGGGCAGGCGAAACTCCGTACGGACGTTTCTGCTGGCGGGTAGCGTCATGTTCAGGATGAAGGGGGATTCGTGATCATGGCAGAGCGTGCGGTTCCGTCTCGCGTGGTGGCCGCGGAGCGTGTCGCCTCCGAGGCGGGTTTCAAGAAGAGCTGCATCCCTGAAGTGGGCAGGTTGCTCAGGCTGGCCGCTGCTGCGAAACCCCACGGAGTCATCGCGGAGAGCGGCACCGGCTCGGGGGTGGGCACCGCCTGGCTGCACAGCGGGCTTGGCGCCGGTGCCCGCCTGGTCACCGTGGAACGGGACGAGGAGCTCGCGCGTCGAGCGGCTGGTGTCTTCTCGGACGACGACCGCGTCAGCGTCCTCACTGGGGACTGGCGCCTGCTTGAGCAGCACGCCCCCTTCGATGTCTTCTTCTGCGACGGCGGAGGCAAGCGCGACGACCCCGAGCAGGTCATCGAGCTGCTAGCTCCCGGTGGCCTTCTCATCCTGGACGACTTCACTCCATCGCCCCATTGGCCGCCTCGTTTCGGCGGCGAAGTGGATGAGCTCCGCCTGTTCTACCTCACTCATCCGGCCCTGGACGCCACTGAAGTACACACAACGCCCGTCAGTTCAGCAGTGGTTGCGGCACGTCGCCTCTAATGCTCTGACCGTGAAGGTTTGCCGGGTTAGCCGCTCATTCCTTCTCCGAGGCAGCTGCGAGATGGCGGCGGCAGAGGTCGGCAGCCGTGAGGTGGGGTGTGTGCAGCGCATCGCTGTAGAGCCGCGTCTCACGAGCTGCCCGATCGAGGTGCTGCCAGAATTCGAGCGGCAGGTCAAGGTCGTCACCGAGATCGACGAGACAGTCGAAAGCGAGTCCCAGCTCGTTGTGCTCCTGGAACTCAAGCATTGCTGAGAGGTCGACGCTCGGCAGGCCCATCAGGCGGGCCCGGGCGGCTTCGAGGTGGCCGCGGGTCCGGTTTCCAACTGGTCTGAAGTGCCTCGCGATCAAGGGTCATGACGTCAGTGTCGCCGGTGCTGTTCGCATGGTCACGCGGCTCTCGCCGGGCGCCCACCCCAGCGGATGCCCTTCTCACTGCGGATGCGGGCGCGCTCGCGCCGTTGGGCAGCCAGCACGTCGGGGTGGCGGGCGTTCTTGTTCCGCCAGCGCAGATAGGCATGCAGGGTCCGGGTCTGGACGGTGTGGTTGCGGTGGTTCGAGTTCGCGACGGTGAACCGCCGGAGCGGCCCGAAGCGGGCCTCGATCGGGTCGGCCCAGGACGTGTAGATCGGTGTGAAGCACAGCTCGACCCGGTTCTTCTACGCCCAGTGCCGGATCTGTTCGCCCTTGTGGGCGGAGAGGTTGTCCAGGATGACGTAGAGCGGGGCGCCGTCCGGGCGGGCCGCGCGGATCGACCTGAGCGCGGCCGGGGTGTTCGCGGCACCCTTCTGCGGCGGTTGACGCCCCAGAGGGTGTCGTCGCCGACCGAGTAGCAGCCGTGGAAGTACCGCACTCCGTGGGTGCGGTGGTAGGTCGCGGGATGCCGCTCGGGATGACCGGCGGGCGTCCAGGACGAGCCGGCGGTGGGGCGGATGCAGAGCGGCCCGAATTCGTCGAACGCGAACATCCGGTCCGGGAAGCACTCCATGACGTGCTCGATGCGGTCGAGCTTGGCGTCGCGCTCTGGGTCCGGGGACTCCTTCCACGTCTTGGTGCGCTGGAAGGTGATCCCACGGCGGGCGAGGAGGCACCGTAACGCCTCGCGGCCGATCCGGATCACGCGGCCAGGCACACGGCGGAACGACGCCCCGAACTCCACGATGCCTTCGTCTCGTTGGCCTGCAGCTTGATCTGCTGGAGACGCCTCAAGAAGACCGGATCATGATCACGTCACGAGCTGGCGATGGCTGCTTGAGCGGCTCGCTCGATCTTCGCACGATGGGCATCCCAGAAGGCTGCGTCATGCTCTTGATTCGGGCTTTTGGCAGCTGTCCCTGTCGAGTCGTCGAGCTGCTCGCGCAGGATGTCGGCGTGCCCGGCGTGCCGACTGGTCTCGGTGAGCATATGGACCAGGATGTTGAACAGCTTGACCTTGGGACGTGGCCACCAGGGCACGTAGCCATGGGAGTCGACGGCTAGGGCGGTGATCGTTTCGTCTGAGTGCGCCCACACGCGACGGTAGCGGTCGATGATCTCCTCCCTCGTCTCGTGTTCGGTCGCCCACATGTCGGCGCCACGTTCCTCCGTGTTGTCCCACCGGGGCAGGGGTTCGGGGAACGGTCGGTCGAAGACCTCGCCGAAGTACCTGGACTCCCAGGTCGACAAGTGCTTGACCAGGCCGAGCAGGTTGGTTCCCGTCGAGGTCAGAGGGCGTCGGATGTCGTACTCAACGAGCCCATCGAGCTTCCAAAGTATCGCCTCGCGCATCTCTCGCAGATCGCTGTGCAGGTACTCTTTCGCGAAAGTATCGATCATGCGACACGACTCTGCCATGACAGGCTACGGACTGTCACCGGAACCCCTCACGCGCCCAACCGGGCCATACCCGCAAGATCTTGTTACGAGCTCATAAGGTGTCGGCATGTCGCTGAGCCACATAGCGCTCTCATCTGGCCGTTCGATCGAGCTCACCGAGCTCCGAATGTCTTCGACCTACGGGGGGATGTTGGAGGGCTACCCGTGCAAGCCCATCAATGACATGAAGGTCAGCGGCCTCCAGCGGCAGGCTGAACATGCGTTTTCCTCCATGCCGGTCCATCTGGTTCCGCCCTCCCGCGAGTATCCGGACCAGACGACCGGCGCCTTCGGCCCCGTTGAGGTGCTGCCCTCCGTGGCCTGCATCGGCGCCTTCCGCTCAACACCGGTCTCCCCTGAGCTCGACCCGGTGCTGCACCGTTCCGCCCTCACTGTGGTCTGGTTCCAGGCCGCCTTGGATGTCCCGTCGGGCGAGGACGCTGCCCTTGCACTTTGCAGCATGCGCTGGGAGGAGCTGGCTCAGGACTACGAGCTCTAGCGATGGGTGCCGATCACAACCACTCGTTGATGGCAGCGATGAGGACGGTCGCCTCGTAGCGGACCGCAAGTTTGTCGTACCGCGTGGCGCGACCGCGCGATGCCTCTTGAGGCGGTTGATCCCACACTCGACCGCGTGACGCTCGCGGTAGTCGACCCGGTCGAAGCGTGGAGGCCGACCGCCGCGGGAGCCGAGCTTCCGGCGGTTACGCGCCTGATCGGCCTTGTCCGGGATGGTGCAGCGGATCCCGCGGCGACGCAGGTAGGCACGGTTCCTGCGAGAGGCGTAAGCCTTGTCAGCCCGCACGCGATGAGGGCGGACGCGCGGCCGGCCCGGCCCGATGCGGGGCACGCGGACCTTCTCCAGCACGGGCTCGAACTGCGGTGAGTCCCCGCGCTGTCCTGCCGTGACCACGATCGACAGGGGCTTTTGACCCTGCTCGACGGCCAGGTGCAGCTTGGTGGTGAACCCGCCGCGCGAGCGTCCCAGCCCGTGATCACCGGGCTCGGCGAACACGCCGCCCGGTGGTTCCTTCTGCAGGTCACCCTGCTTGCGGGCCCCGGCCGCATGCTGATGAGCGCGGCACACTGTGGAGTCGACGCTCAGGTCCCACCCGATCGCACCCTTTGCGTCGGCCAGGGACTGGAGCCGGGTGAGTATCCGCTGCCAGGTACCGCCCCGCTGCCATCGGCGGAACAAGTCGTAGACCCGGCTCCACGGCCCGTACTCGACAGGCACGTCCCGCCACGGAACACCGGTCCGGACCCGAAACCGTATGCCGTCGATCAGCTGCCGCCGAGGCCAGACGGGCGGCCGCCCCGCCCTCATTCCCTTCGGCAACAACGGCTCCAGCACCACCCACTGCTCGTCCGTGAGATCTCCCCGCCCCATGAACCGAGATCATGGACCGCTCAAGATCCACTTTTGATACACGGCCTAGCGGCTGGTCGACCTGGCCCACGTCGACCTCTCCCACGTGAAGATCGACAAAGGGCGGGTGCGACGGGACGGCAGCCTGTTGCCCTCCCCGTCACGCCGAAGGGCGACCGCCCGACGGGCCCGGCCCGGTACGCGACGCCCACCGTCACCTACGCCCAGGAGGTCGGCCACGAGGTGACGCCGTCCGAGGTGTGGGTCCGGCACGAGAACGGTCATCACCTGGAGGGCTGGTACCAACTGCTGCGTGACGCCTACCTCGATGCAATCCAGCGCGCCGCCATCCCGCTCTCTGGTGGCGGCCCGCTCCAAATCCGACCCGCGAATGCGAGACCGAAGATGACCAGGGTGTGGCCGCCCGGCGGTGGTGCCCCCGCGTCGCTGCACCCCCCCCGTGAGCCGGTCGACCCGGCCCGCAGCGGCCGTCGCGTCGTACGGCGTCGGGCGAAGGGTCGGACGCCAGCGCCATTGAGGCGGCCCTCGATGACGCCCGGTTCGACGCGCGGCAGGCGTCCCGGCACGAGGACCGGTCGATGACGCCCGCGGCCCGGCGGAGCTCGCGGAGTGGGAACGCCTCGCCGAACTGCTCGCTGACGCGGAGCCCGGCACCGTCTACGACCCGGGCACCGACGACGTCGTCCACGCCGAGCTCGTCGGCTGTCCGGGCACCGGATCGAGATCGTCGTGGTCGCGACCACGGAGCCCCGGAGCCAGCTGGGAATCCTGGACCGGCTGGCCAAGACGCGGGTGGAGTCGGTGCGCTCGCACGCCAGGCACGCCTCGTCGAGGCGGACCTGGCGCGAGGTCGAGGAGGCGGTCGGCGCAGTCAAGTTCAGCTATGGACTGTCTGTTTGACGCCATCCTTGTCGGTGATGCTGACGGAAACGCGCCACCGCGTCCGCTTGTCGGCCTCGATCTTGACCGTACCGCCGAACTTCCGGCCATCCAGGTCTTGCGTCTTCATCGAGGCACCGTAGGTGGCGCTGTCATCACAGGCTTCGATCCCGGCGCGCAGCGCTGTTCCATTACTGACCTTCAGGCCACCCGAGGGACCGAGACAGTCATACCGCACGGACAACGCGGCAATCCGGTCCGCAGCCACGGGCAGCTTCACCGTCCCCGGACCCAGCTGGCCGGGTGTCTTAGCGCCCTTCTCAGGATTCTCCGGATCGGACACCAGCGCCGCTGTCTTCGAGGCACTCGGCGAAGGCGGCGTATTCTGCCCGCCGTTGCACCCGGACACCACAACGGCGGACACCACCAGCAGAACAATCCCTGCGCTGCGCATCAGCTTTTCCCGTGCCATGTCTCGCGGCCGTTGTAGACCAGCCGCGCCGATCCCTTGCGCAACACCTTGGTCTTGCAGTTGGGCTCGGTTTGGTTGTAGTTCCACTTCGTGTACCTGGCCTTCACTCCGGCGTGCAGGTAACCGTGCTTCATCGAGTTCGGCACTTTCCACGACCACGTGTAAGTAGAGCTGTTCGTCCACTGCCAGGCAAAATGGTAGTCGAACTCGGCCGACGCCTTGGCGAACACCACGTTGGCTTCGCCGGAGACCGCCCCGCCGACCGTCGACGTCGTCGTCTTGCCCTTGTGGAAGGTGATGCTGATCGTCGTGCCGCTGTCCCCGCCGGAACGGGGTTCCATGTCCCTGTAATACGTGTAGCTGCCCGAGAAGTCATAACCCCGGTCGGGCGGGCAGCTCATCGGATGGACCGTCCCGGCACTGGCGGGTACAGCACCCGCAGTGGCAAGTGCGGCGACGGCGCAGCCGACTGCGACGTCTTGGGTATTGGACGCACGTATTTCCCCGTTTCTCTTCCGAAAGCGGCCCGTCGACCACCAGGAACTGACCCTAGGGAGCGACTCGCTTTCCTGTCGCGGCAGTTGAGTGAAACTTGAGATCCAGGTCACCCTCGATGATCTATTCCGAGGGGTGCGCAGAGAGGCGTAGGAGTGGGTATCCAAAATTGTTGTGCGATGAACAACCTGGACGCTCTCGCGAAGTTCATGGCTGCCGAAAGAAAGCCGGCCTCCGCACAGGCCGCATCCGGCGTGTGCCGAGGCCGGCAGCCCGGCGGACATGGCGGTGCCGGCCCGGGGGAGGCGGGTGGGCACAATGGGCGGGTGAAACCTGTGGAGACGAGTCCGAGCCCTGCCCCCCAGCCCGGCGCACCCCTGCGAAGGGCCGATGCCCGCCGCAACCAAGAGCGCGTCTTCGCTGCGGCGCTCGAGGTCTTCCAGGAGTCCGGCCTCCAGGGCACCGTGCCGCAGATCGCCAAGCGGGCCGAGGTGGGCAAGGCCACCGTCTACCGCAGCTATCCCACCAAGGAAGACCTCGTGGGGGCCGCCGTCAACCACCGGCTGGCCGAGCTGCGGCGGTCCACCGCCCCCGCGCTGGCCCAGGCGGACCCCTACCGGGCGTTCAGCGACTACGTGCTCCGCCTCTTCGAGAGTCTCGCCGGCGACCGGCTGTTGTCGGAGGTGCTCGCGGACGCGGGATTCAGAAGCATCTCCGGTCTGCTCACCCAGCTCTCGGACCTGATGGAGTCGGCCAAGCCCACCGGCCAGATCCGCGCCGACGCCTCGATCCTCGATCTGCGCGTGGTGCTCTGCGGCATGGCGGTCCAATTGATCAGGATCGCCGAGCGCGACCCCGAGCTGTGGCGCCGGTACGGCGAACTGACGCTGCGGGCGCTGCGTCCCTGAGACCGACGCTGCGGTGCTGCGGGCGCTGCGTCCCTGAGACCGACGCCGCGGTGCTGCGGCACTGCGCCGCTGAGACCGACGGCCGCTGAGGCGGGGAGCGGTTCAGAGGTGGAGACCCTTGAGGAAGCCGGCCGGCGCCTCCCGGGTCGGCTCCGGGTCCTGTAGGACGGCCGAGTGACCGCCCATGGCGCCGACGAGTACTGCGCCGGAGGTGCCGTCGGCGATCTCCGCGGAGTGCTCGGGAGCCACGAACCGGCCGCCCTCAGCCGCCACGACCAGGGTGGGCACCGCGATCCGGGGCAGGGTCTCGCGCATGCCGATGCCGAGTGTGAAGGCGATCTGTTCGGCAACGCCGGGAGCAGGCTGCCCCGAACCGGGCGATGACCTGCTGGACGGCTTCCGGGGGAGCGCGGCCAGGTGGCTCTCGGTGAAGGGCAGGGCCGTCAGGTACGCGCCCGGGCTCTCGTCGCCGCAGGCATGCAGCGACGCCCACGTTCACGGCGCCTGCCGGCCCCGCTCACACGTGTTTTCCGACCACATAGAAACATTTGTCCCTGAAGCAGATGTGGAGGCGGCACCGACCGTCCCGTATGCGTCTTCAACCTGCGCGCGTCACCGCCTTGACGAGTGACGAGCGCGGATGCCATGGTTGCGTCACCGCCCGAACCGGTGATGTGAATGACCGGTCCGAGAACGAGCACGCGACCACACGAGACCAGGAGAACCAGCCATGGCAGTCACCTACACCGCCGTTGTGAACGTCGACGGCGAGGGCCGTAACGGCGGCCGCGTCCGCTCCGAGGACGGCCTCCTGGAGACGACCCTCGCCGTTCCCAAGGACCTCGGCGGAGCCGGCACCGCCACCAACCCCGAGCAGCTCCTCGCCGCCGGCTGGGCAGCCTGCTTCCTCGGCGCCCTCCGCCATGCCGCCGCCACCCGCAAGGTCAGGCTCACCAGCACCACCATCACCGCCGAAATCACCCTCACCCACGGCGACGACGGCGAGTTCACCCTCTCCGCCACCCTCCACCCCGCCCTCGGCGGCGTCGACCAGGACACCGCGACCGAGCTGGCCGAGGCCGCCCACCAGATCTGCCCCTACTCCAAGGCCACCCGCAACAACATCCCCGTCACCATCAACGCCACCGCCGCCTGAGCCACCGGCCGACTCGGCCCCACGCACCGCGGGTCCCACGTACTCCCCTGGCGAGGGACCCGCGTCACCCGTCCCACGTCCCACATCTCCGCATCCCGCCCTCCTGTCCGTACGAGGCGCGTTCAGCGTCAGGGAGAGACATGTTTCCCCTGCTCCATGCATTCGGGCGCATCCGTGAGGACTGCCCGCCCGCCGCCTACGACGTCGCGGTCCAGCCCTGTACTGCCACCGGATCCGTGGCCCGGCACAATGCATGGCCCGACGTCACCCAGGTGTGGGTGTGGGCCGGAACCACCGCCACGTCGGGATTCGGGCCGATCGCCGCGGACTTCCTCTGAACCTTCCCCGCCGCCGGGCCCCCGCGGGACCGCGTCGCGGCCTCTCAGGAGGCGCGACCGCTCAGCCGGTGCGGATGCGCCGGGTACGCCCCGAGAACGCGCACCTCGGACGAGAAGAAGCGCAGCTCATGCAGCGCGAGGGCGACACGGGGCTCGTCGGGATGGCCCTCGATCTCCACGTAGAACCGGCTGGGGCTCAGCCCGGCGCCGATCTGATAGCTCTCGATCTTGGTGAGGTTCACCGCGTTGCTGGCGAATCCGCCGAGTGCCTTGAAAAGCGCGCTCGGGATGTTCCGCACGCAGAAGAACAGGCTCGTCATCGTCGGCTCGCCCGTGTTCGGTGCGAGGGCGGAGTCCCTGGAGAGTACGACGAAGCGCGTGGTGTTGTCCGGATCGTCCTCGACCTCGGACCGCAGGACGTCCAGCCCGTAGAGCTTCGCCGCGGCGGGAGGGGCGAGTGCGGCGTGCCGTGGATCACCGAGCTCAGCCACCTCGCGCGCCGCCCCGGCCGTGTCATCGCTGACGAGGGTGCGCCAGTCGCCGTGCCGCAGGATCTTCCGGCACTGCCCCAGGGCGTGCACGTGGCTGCGTACGCACTCCACGTCGTCGAGGGTCGTGCCCGGAACACCCATCAGGTCGAAGCGGATGGCGAGGAAGTACTCGGCGACGATGAACAGCCCCGATTCCGGCAGCAGATGGTGCACGTCCGCCACGCGACCGGCCGCGGAGTTGTCCACCGGGATCACCGCGACGTCGGCTGCGCCGAGGGTGACGGCGTCCAGAGCCTGCTCGAAACCAGTGCAGGCGAGTTCGTCCCCGCCGGGGAACAGGGCATGGGCTGCCATTGCCGAGTTGGATCCGGGTTCACCCTGGTATGCGACGGTGGTCACCGTGTTCAGCCTTCCACTGAGGGGCTCTGCGAGCGGGGCAGCAGTAGCTCCACCGCGAAGCGTGTGAACTGCAGTATCGGTGAACTGTCCGCCACGAGGCCAACCAGGGGGTGCCCGCCGTCTCCCGCCGCGAAGGGCAGAGCGTATTCGTACGCCCGCCCGCCGGCAGAGTAAGTGACGAAGCCGCCCGGCACCCGTACGTCGTCCAGCCGGCGGACAGGGCGGGATGCATGCGTGCCACCCACGGGCCGGAGGTCGCGCCGTGTACGGCTCCCGCGGAGATCAGGCGCCCGTGCGGCGCGGCAGCCGCCAGCCGGGGCGCGGGAAGTGACAGGTGTAGCCGTCGGGGTAGCGCTGGAGGTAGTCCTGGTGGTCCGGTTCGGCCTCCCAGAACGCGCCCGCGGGTACGACCTCGGTGACCACCGGCCCCGGCCAGAGCCCGGACGCCTCGACATCGGCGATGGTGTCCTGAGCGACCCGCCGCTGTTCGTCGTCCAGGTAGAAGATGGCGGACCGGTAGCTCAGGCCCACGTCGTTGCCCTGCCGGTTCCTGGTGGACGGATCGTGGATCTGGAAGAAGAACTCCAGGAGCGTCCGGTAGTCGGTGCGCGCGGGGTCGTAGGTGATCTCGATGGCTTCCGCGTGCTTTCCGTGGTTCCGGTAGGTCGGCTCAGGCATGTCGTCGCCGCTGTAGCCCACCCGTGTGGTCACCACTCCGGGGAGCGTCCGGATCAGCTCCTGCATTCCCCAGAAGCAGCCGCCCGCCAGCAGGGCCTTCTTCTCGCTGTCGTCAGCCATCACAGATCACCTTTTCTTCCGTGCTCGGAGCCGCCTCGCACAGCGCCGTGACGCAATCATTGCACCTCACTCGTTACCCACCAAGGCGGTGACGAGGCGGTGACGAGCGAGTTGTGCGGGAGGGCGAGTGACCTGTGCGGGAACGAGATGAGGCACCTTGCGGGGGTGCGGACCGTTCAGCGCGCGGCCTGCGCGGCCTGCGCGGCCTGCGTGGGTCAGTGAGCGGCCGGGGCGGGCACGGTCTTCTTGCGGGCGCGGTAGGCGGCCGCCTTGATCTTGTTGCCGCAGGAGTCCATGCCGCACCACTGGCGCCGCATGCCGCGGGAGCGGTCGATGTAGACGCGGGTGCACTCCGGATTGCCGCACTCCTTCATCAGGGGTACGTCCGGTCCGCTGAGGAGTTCGACGGCACACCGGGCGACGGTGGACAGGGCCTGCTCCGGTGTCGCTTCGGTCCGGCGTCCCGACGCGGTGAGCTGCGGCGTCGCGGGCTGCTTGCGCGCGGCGTCGTTCAGCACCCCGAGCGACTCGTCGTCGAACTCCTCCCCGAGCCGTCGGTCCGTGACCAACCGGTAAATGGCCTCCCG
The DNA here is from genome assembly GCF_042672475.1 of Streptomyces sp. NPDC127177. Lineage (NCBI taxonomy): Bacteria > Bacillati > Actinomycetota > Actinomycetes > Kitasatosporales > Streptomycetaceae > Streptomyces > Streptomyces sp. NPDC127177. The sequence goes on along the minus strand of NZ_JBHXUW010000012.1, from coordinate 7,645 downwards.
TACGGTCGTGGCCTGCTCTACGTCACCCTCCTCACCAGGGGCGATCGTGTCGACGACGCCGGATTCCAGATACCAGGCGTTCAGTCGGTCGGGCGTCACGAACATCTCGAAGCGCGCCGAACGACGGGCGCGCAGGGTCGCCGCGAAGTCCAGGGCGGGGTTCCCGCAAACGAAGACATGGTTAAGATTCACATCACCATCCTGACAGGTGACTTTGTACCTAGCAAGAACCGTCACCTGTCAGAGCAGCGGACAGCCTCAGCTCGCGGCCCCGCCAGCGCCCGCGAAGCCAGCGGTCGTGGCTCGCGATCACGATCGCACCGGGCCCGGTGCCCATCGCCTCCTCCAGTTCGTCACACAGACGCGGGGACAGGTGGTTCGTGGGTTCGTCGAGCAGTAGCAGATGCGGCGGGCGCACCACCAGGAGCGCCAGCGCCAGCCGCCGGCGCTGGCCCACCGAGAGGTGCCCGACCGGCCTGTCCATGTCCGCCCGGTGCATCAGGCCCAGCGAGGCCGGCGTGACGACTTCGGCCCGTTCGGACCCCACCGACCGCTCGTAGGTGTCCCGGACCGTACGGTCCGGCCGGTCGAACACGGTGTCCTGAGTGAGCAGCCCCACCGTCAGCCCGCTCCGCCGACGGATCTCGCCCTCGGCTGCGAGATGCCCGGCCAGCACCGCCAGCAGCGTCGATTTGCCGGCCCCGTTGTCCCCCGTGACCAGCAGACGGTCGGTCGCCGCCACCTCCACGCCGTCCAGCACGAGCCGGCCGGGCACCCGTACGTCGTGGAGGGACACCAGTGGATCCTGGCCCTGCTCGGAGAGCGCGGAGGGGGCCGAGAGCGTCGGGCCGGCGAAGCGCAGCGGCTGCGGCGGCTCCTCGACCCGGCTGCGCTCGAGCGCCTCCAGCCTGCGGGTGACATTGCGTACCCGGCGCGAGATCTGGCTCTGTACTCGCCCGGCCCGGTGTCCGTACCCCATCTTCTCGCTGTCCCGTGGCCCCCGGTCGGGCGCGACGCGATGCGCCGTCACCCCGGCCGAGTGACGAAGGGTATCCAGCTCCTCCTGCTCCTCTGCGTAACGCCGCTCCCAGCGCTCCCGTTCGGCACGCTTCGCGGCCAGGTAGGCGCTGTAGTTCCCGCCGTAGCGGACAGGGCCGTCGACAGCGGGATCGAGATCGATCAGGTCGGTGCAGACGGCGTCGAGGAAGGCCCGGTCATGGCTCGCCACCACCACGGCTCCGGGCAGTGTGCGCACCTGCTCCTCCACGAAGGCGGCGGCAGCGTCGTCGAGGTGGTTGGTCGGCTCGTCCAGCAGCAGCGCCGACGGTCGCCGGACCAGCAGCGCGGCGAGGGCCAGCCGGCCGCGCTGCCCGCCGGAGAGTGATCCGAGAGTCCGGTCGTGCCCGAACTCTCCGAGGCCGAGGCCTTCCAGGATGACGGCGGCACGCCGGTCCGCGTCCCAGACCTCCCGGTCCTGGGCCTCCTCCAGCCGCCTGCCGTAGGTGTCGAGCAACTCGGCGTGGCCGGGTTCGCCGTCCGCGGTGCGGGCGAGCTCCTCGGCCAGCCGCTCGATCTCCGCGAGGACCTCGCGAGCCTCACGGAGGGCCTCGTCCAGGACCGTGGTGATGGTCGACGAGGTGTCGAACGGCGCCTCCTGCTGGAGGAACCCCAGATCGTAGGGGCGTGTGACGCTGCCCGCGTCGGGTTCGTCCGCCCCCGCGAGCAGCCGCAGCAGGGTGGACTTGCCGACGCCGTTCTCACCGATCAGGCCGATGCGGTGGCCGGGAGACGCGGTCAGCGAGACGCCGTCGAGCACTCGGCGGGCGCCCAGACTGCGGACGAGGTCGTGGGCGATCAGGGCGGGCTGGGACATGGGGATCATCCGTCCAACGTGTTCGGTGCTGGGCCCGCCGGGCGCGAGGCCTCGGACACGGCGCAGGTCGACACGCCGGAGGCTCACACCTCGGGGGCCCCCGTCTCCTTGAGCGTGCCGTCGGCCAGGCGTAGCCACCGGTTCACACCGATCTCGGTGAGGAACCGCTCGTCGTGGCTGACCACCACGAACGCGCCCTGGTAGGAGTTGAGGGCGCTCTCCAGCTGGCCCGCGCTGACCAGGTCGAGGTTGTTCGTCGGTTCGTCCAGGAGCAGCAGCTGCGGTGCCGGCTCGGCGCACAGGACGCAGGCCAGGGTGGCGCGCAGCCGTTCGCCGCCGGAGAGTACACGGACGGGGAGGTGGGCCCGTGGGCCGCGGAAGAGGAAGCGTGCGAGCAGGTTCATCCGCTCGGCCTCGGGCCGGTCCGGGGCGAACGCCGTGAAGTTCTCGGCGACGGTACGGTCCACATCCAGCAGGTCCAGCCGTTGCGAGAGGTAGGCGATGCGGCCTTCGGCCCGTTTGATCTGTCCGCCCTGCGGATCGAGGTCTCCGGTGAGCAGGCGCAGCAGTGTGGTCTTGCCGGCGCCGTTGGGACCGGTCAGCGCGATGCGCTCGGGGCCGCGGATGGACAGTTCGACGCCCTGTCCGCCGAACACCTTCCGATCGCCGAGGCGGACCCGCATCCCCTCGCCGAGGAAAAGGTTGCGCCCGGCGGGCACGTTGGTGTCGGGCAGGTCCACGGTGATGCGCTGCTCGTCGCGCAGCGAACGTTCCGCCCCGTCGAGCCGGGCCCGCGCCTCGCTGACCCGGGACGTGTGCATCTGCCCTGCCCGGCCGGCGGACTCCTGAGCGCCGCGCTTCATGTTCCCGGCGAAGATGCGTGGCAGGCCGGCGTTCTTGAGGTTGCGTGCCGCGTTGCTCGCGCGGCGCTCGGCGCGCTCACGGGCCTGCTGCAACTCCCGCTTCTCCCGCTTCAGTTCCTGCTCGGCATTGCGGACGTTCTTCTCGGCGACTTCCTGCTCGGCCTGTACGGCCTCCTCGTACGCGGTGAAGTTTCCGCCGAACAGACGCAGTTCGTCGCTGCCGAGTTCGGCGATGCGATCCATGAGGTCGAGCAGGGCTCGGTCGTGGCTGACCAGCAGGAGACAGCCGTTGAAGTCCTCCAGCACGGCGTAGAGCTTGTGGCGGGCTTCGAGGTCGAGGTTGTTGGTGGGTTCGTCGAGCAGCAGCACGTCCGGCCGCTTGAGCAACTGGGCCGCCAGACCGAGCGAGATGACCTGACCGCCGCTGAGCGTGGTCAGGCTCCGGTCGAGAGTGAGCTCGGTCAGACCGAGGCGGTCGAGCTGTCCACGGGTGCGTTCCTCGATGTCCCAGTCGTCGCCGATGACGGTGAAGTGCTCCTCGGCCACGTCCCCGGACTCGACGGCGTCCAGGGCCCGGACGACAGCTGCGACACCGAGCACCTCGGCGACCGTGAGGTCGTTCGACAGGGGCAGGCTCTGCGGGAGGTAGCCCAGCGTGCCGTCGACGGACACCGACCCGGCACCGGGCCTGAGTTCGCCGGCGATCAGTTTGAGCAGCGTGCTCTTGCCCGAGCCGTTGGGCGCGACGAGGCCCGTTCGCCCCGTGCTCATGGTGAAGGACAGGTCGTGGAAGACGGGGGTGTCGTCCGGCCAGGCGAAGGCGAGGTTCGAGCAGATGAGGGAAGACATGGAGCGACCTCGGAGTGAATGAGGGCAGACAGGCTTCTACCCAGGGCAGACATGGGAATGGGGCACAACGACGACTGGCCAGGGCGGCAGCGCTCCGCGCGCCTGCCGGTGGCCGATCACATCCGGGTATCACCCGGAGATGTCGTCGTCACCCACCATGTCTGCTGCTCCTTCGATGTGGTCAATGCCTGAATCAGTTTAGCAGCGCGGGACTCCGCCTACTCCGGAGGCGGCACCGGCGGACGCTCCGGGCATTCTCCGGCCGGGGGATTCCCAGCGCATACGTGTGCGCTGGGGAGCGAGGAGAGACCGCGGAACTCGGTGACATGTCTGTCGTCCGTTTCTTGACAGTCGAAGGGGGCGATGCCAATATCGTCACCACTTGAACAGGTGATGCTTGCGAGTGGGTGTAGCGCCCTCGCGGCACACGTGTGTGGCGCGTGGCTGACGCCCGTGGCGCGCCTTCGACGTCTCCGGGACCTTTACTGCGCCGAGGGAGTGCTGAACATGGCAGAAGAACGGAAACCGGACGCCGAAGGTGCACCGGTGGGGCGGCGGGCGCTGCTGGGCATGCTCGGCGCGGGGGCCGCCGGGCTCGCCGCAGCGCCCGCTCTGCAGCGCGGCTGGGAAGGGCTCCTCGGTGCCGCCTCGCAGATCGACCCGACCGGACTCACCGGCCTGCTGCCCAATCCGGGCGGCTTCCGTTACTACAGCGTCGTCGGCTCGGTGCCCCACAAGGACGAGACGAACTACGAGCTGAAGATCAGCGGCCTGGTCGACCGGCCGAAGACCTTCACGCTCACGGAGCTGCGCGCGCTGCCCCAGACCGGAGTGGTCCACGACGTCCTGTGCACCGACGGCTGGCGGGTGGAGAAGACGCCGTTCGAGGGGGTGAAGCTGGCGGATCTCCTCGATGCCGCAGGGGTGCGCTCCCGGGGCGCGGCGGTCAGGTTCACCTGTTTCGACGGCGCCTACAGCGAGAGCCTGACCCTGGATCAGGCACGGCGCTCGGACGTACTGGTGGCGCTGAACATGCACGACAGGCCGATCACGCATGAGCACGGCGGCCCGGTCCGCCTCTACGTGGCCCCGATGTACTTCTACAAGTCGGCCAAGTGGCTGTCCGGCATCTCGGTCACCGACAAGGTCGTTCCCGGCTACTGGGAGGAGCGAGGGTATGCGATCGACGGCTGGCTCGCCGGAGAGGACAGGCGCAGTGACGCCTCCTGAGCGGGCGGACCGCGTACGCCGCTTCAGCACCGCCGAACGCATGGTCCATCGCGCCACCGGCTGGCTGATGCTGCTCTGCCTGGTCACCGCGGCCTGCCTCTACCTCGCACCGCTCGCCCAACTCGTCGGCCGCCGACACCTGATGGTCACGGTGCACGAGTGGTCGGGCATCCTGCTGCCGCTGCCCGTCCTGTTCGGACTCCTCTCCCCGGCCTTCCGGGCGGACCTGCGCAGGCTCAACCGCTTCGCGCCCTACGACAGGCAGTGGCTGCGGTCCGCCCGCAAGCGGCTGACGTCCCCGAAGGCCCGCCCGGCCGGCAAGTTCAACGCGGGCCAGAAGCTCTATGCGGGCTGGATCGCCGGTGCGGTGCTGGTGATGATGTTCACCGGCCTGCTCATGTGGTTCATGGGCTTGCTGCCCGACATCTCGCGCACCAGTGCGATCTTCGTCCACGACTGCCTCGCCTGGGCCGTCGGCATCGTCCTGGTCGCGCACATGCGCAAGGCCTACGAGGACCCGGAGGCGAGGCTGGGTATGCGCACCGGACACGTCAGCCGGTCATGGGCGGCGCTGCACCACGCGCACTGGCTGCGGGGCGACCGTGCGGTTGAGGTAACCGGCGACGCGCCCGGGAAATGACATCTCCCCGCCGGGCTGTCCGACGGATGATTTCAGAACGTGTGTGCCGGGACTGACCGTCAACTGACTGATGCGCGCGGGTCCGCGTGATAGCAGAGTGAGTGACGACCCGCGATGTATCTGCCGCGATCCCCGACATGAGAGTCACCTGCTTGACCGGTGACGAAGCTCGTGTCAATCTCTTCTCGTATCCGCCGGGCGGTCGGCCGAGCCACCTGCCTTGTTGCGGTGTCAGCACATGTGTCTCAACACAGACACATTTCTTGGATAGGAAAGTCATGAGACGACCACTTCTGATCCTCCTCGCGGCCGGTGTGCCCCTGGCAGCGGCCGCGATGTACCTGCCCACCGCGGCGGCGGACACCTGGGGCTCGACCCCCGCGGCAGCTCCGACGCCCACGTCCCTCAACTGCTCGACCGTCGCCGTGAAAGCTCCGTCAGGCACCGAGGTGGAGTCCGTGACAGCGGTCCACCAGGCCGGAGGAACGGTGAAGGGCACCGGAGTCCTGGGCGGTGAGGTGCCCGGTGTTCCCGCCTACTGCGAGGTGACGGTCACCCTCACCCACCCGGGTGAGGGCGACCACGCCAAGGTGCGGACCTGGCTGCCGGTGAAAGGGTGGAGCGGACGTTTCCAGGCGGTCGGCGGCGCCGCCTTCGCTGTCGGCGACAACAATCCCGGCCTGGCCAACGCGGTCAAGCAGGGCTACGCCGCCTCGACCACCGACGGCGGCGTCGGCGATGCCATCGACAGCAGCTGGGCGCTGACCAGCAAGGGCAAGGTCAACACCACGCTGCTGAAGAACTTCGCCGAGCGCTCACAGCACGAGACGGTGATCGTCGGGAAGGCGGTCACCGACGCGGTCTACGGCAAGGCGCCCTCCTACTCCTACTTCAACGGCTGTTCGACCGGCGGACGCCAGGGCTACATGGAGGCTCAGCGCCACCCCGACGACTACGACGGCATCCTCGCCAACGCGCCCGCCATCAACTGGGACGAGTACGTGCCCGCGACGCTGTGGCCGCAGGTGGTGATGAACGAGGAGAAGACCCACCCCACCGACTGCGAGTTCAAGGCCTTCACCCAGGCCGCGGTCAAGGCTTGTGACACGCTCGACGGGGCCGAGGACGGCCTGATCGCCGACGCCTCGCGCTGCGACTACGACCCGCGCCGGCTGATCGGCACGAAGGTCGACTGCGAGGGCGAGCAGGTGACCATCACGGCGGCCGACGCGGCCGTGGTCCGCAAGATCTGGGACGGCCCGCGCACCACGTCCGGCAAGAAGCTCGGGTACGGCGTGCCGATCGGCGCCGAGATCCTCGCTCTCGCCGGCCCCGAACCGTTCCAGGTCCCTGACGACTGGACCAGGAAGTGGGTGGCCAAGCAACCCGGCCTGGACACCTCGAAGCTGACGTACAGCCGGTTCACCAAGCTGTTCGAGCAGTCCAGGGCCGAGTACGCCAAGGTCATCGGTACCAGTGACCCGGATCTTTCGGCCTTCCACGAGTCCGGCGGCAAGCTGCTCACCTACCACGGCCAGTCCGACCAGTTCATCCCCACGCAGGGCACCGTGGAATACCGCGAACGGGTCGAGCACAAGCTCGGTGGCACGCAGCGGGTCGACGACTTCTACCGTCTCTTCCTCGCGCCGGGCACGGTCCACTGCGGACTCGGGGGCCAGGGCGCCGACCTGACGGCCCTGACCGAGTGGGTCGAGCACGGCAAGGCTCCGCGGACTCTTTCCGCCACACTCACCAACGCCACCGGCCGGCAGTTCGACCGTGAACTGTGCCGCTACCCGTTGGTGTCCCGCTACGACGGCCACGGTGACCCGGCCGACGCCGGCAGCTTCCGCTGCGTCTCGTCGCACCGGCACTGAGCGGCCCCGGCCTCCGGGGCCGTCGTCTGCGGAGCGGCCCAGATGATGGTCGGCCTGCGCCGGCGCAGCCCCGAGCTGGGCGAGCAGTAGCCGATGCTGATCGCCGGCGGCCTGTCCTTCCTGGCCGGCATCCTCTGCATCGTCCAGGCTGCGGGCGATGATCCCTCACTGGACGTCCTGTCGACCTACGCCACGGGCGGCGGTGTCTTCTTCACCGCCCAGGCTGGACTGCTGGTCTGGAAGGCACGACAGACCCGCGATCGTTCCGTCTGATTTTCGCGGCCATCCGTCCGGCTCACGCCCCGTCCGGGCG